>DASSYL010000396.1:0-5744 GCA_035703315.1 Candidatus Acidiferrum sp.
CACATTTGCAACACTAAAGCATTGGAACAAGAAACCTTTTTTGGCCGGTCCGCGTCTAGTTCTACAATCGTGTGTTGGCAAATTTGAAGTGGTTCCTACGATGAAACAATTTTTCCGGGTTGCTCTATTGTGTTGCTGCAGTCTTGGTGTGTGCTCGTCTGCGCAGGAGTTTCGCGGCTCGCTGCTGGTGGAGGTGCGTGACGCATCGGGCGGAACAATTCCGTCGGCCAAAGTGGAGTTGGCCGACAGGGGCTCAGGATCGTCTCTGTTTCTCCTCACAGATTCGCTTGGCGAAGCGCGTTTTCAGGCAGTTGCACCCTCAATTTATTCCGTGACGGTCACGGTTGTAGGCTTCGCTGTACAAACACAAAAAGTTACTGTAGCGATTGGCTCGCAGCCGACGGTGCGCGTGACTCTGCGTCCCGAAGCGGTGCGGCAGTCTGTTGAAGTACATGATCGAGGACCTTCGTTGGCGAGCCAGTCGTTGGAAACTACTTCGAGCACGGTGCAAACCGTAATCACCGCGAACGATATTGATGAAGTGCCTCTTTCTGCACGGAGTTTTGCCAACATCGCGTTGATGGCGCCGTTCACGGCTCCTGTCGAACCGTCCGATCCGACCAAGGCGCGGATTACGGCCGTGTCGTTTGGCGGCAGCTCGGGATTGAACATTGATTTTTCAGTGGACGGCGGAGACAACAATGACGACTTTATCGGCGGATTCCTGCAGAACTATTCGCCCGAGGCGATGCAGGAGTTTGTCGTGCGGTCAGCGCAGTTTGCAGCGGAAACTTCGCGCACGAATGGCGGCAGCATCATCTTGTCCACGCGGCGCGGTTCGAACGGTTGGCACGGCAGCGCGTCTTATTACTATCGCGGGAAGAGTTTGAACGCGCGCAATCCACTGGACAATCCGGAACCGGATCCGAAGCAGCCGTTTGCTCGGCAAAACGGGGTTGCGACGATCGGCGGACCGTTGCGTAGCGACAAGCTATGGATTTTCTCGTCTTACGAATATGTGGATGAGAATGCCAGCGTTGCTTACAGCTCAAATTCGCAAACCGAATTTCAGGCGCTGTCGCAGCTCGCGGCAGACGGACTGATTCCCGGCGTTTCGTCGATCGCCGTGCCGACCGGTGTGCCGGTGCCATTTCGCGACACGCTGTTTACGGCCCGAGTGGACTGGGCGCAGTCGGAACGTTCGCAGTGGTTCTTGCGGGGATCGTTGGACCGTAACCACACGCAGAACGATCTCGTGCAACAGGCGGCCCTGCCTTCGACGGGCTCGACGACCACCTCGAACTACCACAACATTTTGCTAGGGCAGCAATTCCGCTTTTCGCCCAACTGGTCGAGCGCGCTGACCCTGGAAGCCAGCAATTTTCATCACACCAAGGAACGCAACTCTGATCTTGGATTGGCGCTGGCGTTTCCTTTCAGCGCGAATTTTCATACGACTTCTGGATTTGAAACTTTCGGCGACAATCAATTCGCAACGGAAATCTCTGCGTTTCCCGTGGTACGCGACCAGCAGAAGTATCAATTCCGTTACGATGTCTTTCACGCCGCGCGGCGGCACGCGGTTCGGTTGGGCGTCAACTTGATTCATGAGCCCGTGCTGCGGGGCGCCCTGGCAGCTTCGCCAGAACATCTAGTGCAATTCACCCAGGACCCGTCGTTTTATCTAACGAACCCGGCGCAGTTCGCGGCGGACTACAACTGCACGGCGGCGGCTTTGCCGGATACGACCTGTGACGACACGGACGCGGGCGACGGCTCGTTCGCGCAGAGTCTGCGGCGTCTGGCCGTTTATGTCGAAGATAGCTGGCGGGTGACGCCGTCGTTGACGGTCAATGCCGGGCTGCGTTACGACACGACGTTTGGTTTGTTCATTGCGTCGGGCCGAGATCAAACGAAAAATCCGGCATTTTCGACGCTGCAAGCTCTGAACATCCCACTGGTAAACGGAATTCCCCACGACGATCGCAAAGCGTTCGCGCCGCGTTTGGGGATTGCGTATGCGCCGGCCGGTTCGCAGCGAACGGTGATTCGGGCCGGGGTTGGACTTTATTACAACGACCTGGCGCAGAACGGGTGGGTCGACGCGTTCACGGCAGTCAACCAGGCGATAGACTCCTGCACCACCTACGATTTGGCGAATCCGGGATGTTTGCCGAGCGGAGAAAATGGCGGGCAGGGAGCTCTGATCGATCCGCATTACCACACGCCCTATGCCCTGCAGGTCAGTGCGGGTGTGGAGCATGATTTCGGGAAAAATTGGCGGCTCAGTGCTACGTACGAACATCAACAAGGCGTTCACCAATATCGGCGCTACGAATACGTCGCTGGATTCACGCTGCCGGCGGAGTCGCCGAATATCTCGTTGTTTCGCACGGACAACCGCTCGAGTTACAACGGGCTGGCAGTGCAACTACAGCATCGCTTCTCGAACCGTTTCGAACTGACGGCAAATTATGTGTTGGCGAGCGCGACGACGTGGGGAGCCGTGGTAGGCGAACTCTTTGACTACGTGAACGGAGTGACGGATCCGCTGAACGCGTTCGCGCCGGGTGACCATGGGCCTTCCGGAGAAGATATCCGGCACCGTTTCGTCCTGATCGGCACGGTGCAACTGCCATGGCGATTCGAGCTAGCGACGCTATCGCAGTTTGAGAGTGCGCGACCCTTCACGATCGGCACGCCAGCCGATATTTTGAATGACGGTTTCTCTGGCAACGACCGCGCGGTGGTCAACGGAGTAATGACTTCGCTGGACCAGTTTCGCGGCACACCCTTCTATCAAGTAGATCTGCGGGTGAGCCGGAATATCGCTCTCGGCGAACGCGTAACGTTGAGGCCGTTCGCGGAATTCTTCAACTTGTTCAATCGTCAAAATCCCGGGAACAACTATGTCGGAGATATTTCCGCATTGCCGACGCCCGTAAACAGTCTTACGAACGCGACGGCCTTTTGCCAAGATGGGCCGGCTTGCACCGAGACCGCGCCGATTACGAGCTACAAACAGTTGAGAGTTCCTGCCGGCGCGCTCGGAGACTTCTTTGGTCCCGGTACGACGGTGGGAATTCCGTTTGCCGCGCAACTGGGAGTAAAGCTCAGCTTTTAAGCCCAACCTGTCAGCGGAAATTTGCACGCTTTCGCGATTTAAACCAACCATTCACCCGGATGTAAGACTCTGTCGACGAGCCGCCCGTAATGTTTCACCGCGCCGCGTCCAGTCCCCGCACGGCCGCAAAATCCTTCATTCGCAGGAGTGCACGATCATGTTCTGGCCTGATTTGCGATTTGTATCAAGAAGTTCAGCACATCGCCGCCGTCCAAACATTCTTTGGTTTTTCGGTGTAGCAATTTTGTTGGCCGGTTCGGCGGTTTTCTTTTGCTTCAGTACGAGATCTGCCTCGGCAGACGACAACGGTCAGGATGACGCCCACGGCCGCGACGGCTACGCGATCGGACTTTGGGGCGACATGCCGTATTCGGATGTGCAGGCTACGGTCGGTGTTCCCAATCTGATTGCGGATATGAATTCTCAGGAATTGGCTTTCACGGCTCACGATGGCGACTTGAAAGCCGGCTCCGGCGCATGCTCTGACGCCGTTTACACTCGAGCGTTGGGCTATTTTGCTTCGCTTAAGGCACCGGCCGCGTTCACGCCAGGCGACAACGACTGGACCGACTGTGATCGCGTGGCGGGAGTCAATTCTCTGGCGCAGCTGGATAAAGAACGCAAACTGTTTTTCAGCACGCCATTTACGTTGGGCCAGCGCAAGCTGCATCAGCAAGTGCAAACCGATCCGTTGTGCCTCGGCGTCAGCGGGCCGACTGCGTGCGTGGAGAACCGCCGGTGGACGTTGGGTGGCGTGACTTATGCGACGCTGAACGTGCAGGGCTCCTGCAACAATCTTTGCGACACGGCACCCGATCCTGCCGAATTTGCCGCACGCAACGCTGCCGATATTGCGTGGCTGCAACAGACTTTCGCGGAAGCAAAGCAGCGCGGCTCGGTTGCCGTCATGCTCGTATCGCAGGCTGATCCCGGCTTTGATGCGACAGATGCTACACGCGGACCGGTTCGCAATCCTAACACTCTGGCTGAGACGGATGGTCAGCCAGACGGGTTTGTGGAATTTCTGACGGCCCTGCGAAGCGAGGTTATCGCGTTTGGGAAGCCGGTGGCCTACGTCCACGGAGATTCGCATTACTTCCGCATCGACAAGCCATTTCTGAACGCGCAAGGTCAGCGGTTGGAGACGTTCACGCGCGTAGAGACGTTCGGCGATCACCAGGAAAACGGAATCAACGACAATCATTGGCTGAAAGTATTTGTAGATCCGAAGAGCCGCGAAGTGTTTGCGTATCAGACCCAAATAGTGTCGGCCAACCGCGTGGCGGTCCCGGCGCCCTGAAGTTTAAAAGAGGAGAGTGGGTATAGGCGGTGCGCACGGCGTGCCGCCTTTGGCCCTTTAATGCTTTCCGAGAATTTATTTTTTTGGCAGCCGATTGCCGATAAAAGAGGCGATGCGTTGTGCGGCGGGCGGATCCAGGTTGGCCAGGACTGCAACGACGTAACCGCTTTGTGGGTAAATTGTGAGGTCGCCATTCATGCCCGGCGCACCTCCGCCGTGACCGTAGCTGCGTATTCCGCCGGAAACCTGATCCATGAAGCCATAGGCATACTTGGCGCCGACGCCGGTTTCAGCTTTGCCTGTGGTCAACAGTTCGGTGTTCTGAACATCAAGAAGTTTGTGATTTTTGAGGGCGTCCGCAAATCGCTGCAAGTCTTCAACCGTGGAATAACCGCCGCCCGCGGAGGTGCCGCGGTAAGGCAAGGTATCGACATTGGGCTTCCACGCGCCGTTGCCAGCTTTAGTGTAACCGACCGAACGTTTTAGAACAGATTGATCTTCCGGCAGCGAATCGCTGGAGGTCATCCCGGCGGGGCCGTAGACGTGCAGGCGGACGTAGTCGTAATAATCCTGGTCGCTCACTTTTTGCACGATGACTCCCAGCAGCAGGAAACCGTAATTGCTGTAATCCCACTTGCTGCCTGGTTCGAATTCGAGACCACGCTGTCCGTACAGCGTCACGTAGTCTTGCAGCGAGCGAAGTTCAAGCCGATGTTTGTCGAACTCTGGCCCAAAGAAATCACCGGTTCCACCGGTGTGCGTCAAAAGGTGGTGGATCGTTACTTTCGAGGCTAAATCCTTGTTCGGATAGTCCGGGAGGTATTCGCCGAGAGTGCCGGTAACCTTAATCTTTCCGGCTTGTACCAATTGCAAGACGGAAACGGCGGTGAACATTTTGTTCATCGAGCCGATGCGAAATTGCGTGTTCAATTCGTTTTTGATTTTCTTTTCGCGGTCCGCCAAGCCGTACGCTCCCGAAAACACAGTCTTGCCGTTTTTGGTGACCATCACGGTGCCGGAGAAGCTGTCCGCGGCAACGCGCCGCTCGATCTCAGATCGCAGCGCGGCAATCGCCTGTTCTTCGGACATGCGCGGAATAGCAAACTCAGCGGGTGCCGGAATCATGTTCAAATCCAGTTTGGTGATGCGATGCGGTTCCGTGGCTTCGACTTCGATCTCAAAGCGTACAAAAGTATCGGAATCTCGCTCTTTGACAATGGCTACGAAGGTTGTGTCGGTGGTTTTTTCCGCCTTCTTGAAATCGAACCCGCCGGTCATGCTCCGAAACCGCATGACGCCGTCGATGCGCTTTGCCTCATC
>DASSYL010000398.1:0-12192 GCA_035703315.1 Candidatus Acidiferrum sp.
CAGGATGATCTGCTGGTCGGGCCGGCAGGCAATTAGAGATGACCGAACCCACCGTACAGCAAAAAGCAACGTTTTGGCTGGCGCTGGTGTTTGTGCTGGGTACCGCGCTGGGTGCGGTTTTGGGTTACGCATTCGCACATCACAGCTATGCCTCAACCGCTCCCACGCAGTTGACATCTGAACAGCGGCGCGCGCAAAAACGGGAGCAACTTGCGCGAGACGTGAACTTGACCGCCGAGCAGCAAGGCCAGGTCAATGCGATCCTGGACCAGGCACAGATCGAGTACAAAGCGATTCACGCCGTCAGCGATCCGCAGGTGGACGCGGTCCGGCAAAAGAGCCGCGAGAAAATCCGCCAGATCCTCGCACCGGATCAGAAACCCAAGTTCGAGGAATTTATCCGCAGGATGGATGAAGAACGAAAACGCCTGGGCCAGTAAGGTAGTAGTAGCGGCCAACAAATCTCACCAGTTAACCCGCAACGCGCTCCAAGCAGCTGCCTAGAAGGGAATGTCGTCGTCGGAGATCTCCGGAGTGTTGCCGGCGCCGCCGCCAAAGTCCTCTCCTCCGACGGACTGATCGTGTTCCTCGGCGCGCGACGCGCCGCCAAAAGAGCCACCTCCGCCCGCCGCGCCATCGCCGCGTCCGCCTAACATGCGGAAATTCGTCGCCACAATTTCAAAGCTGGTGCGTTTTTGGCCTTCTTTATCCTGCCATTCGCGCGACTGGATGCGCCCTTCGATAAAAATCAACGAGCCCTTCTTGAGATACTGCTGCGCAATTTCGGCCTGTTTGCCCCACACGACGATCTTGTGCCATTCGGTGCGCTTCTGGCGTTCGCCGTTTTTGTCGCGGTAAGTCTCGTCCGTGGCGACGGAAAAATTGGCTACGGCTTGGCCTCCCCCCGTGTAGCGAGTCTCCGGATCGCGGCCAAGACGACCGACTAAAATTACCTTATTCACGGACATGAGTGCTTATCTCCCAAGCTGGCGAAGATAACACGAAGTGCAGAAAAAGAAAATCGCGCATCGGCCAGGATGGGCGTCTAACGCGAGAAGACGGGCTCCGGCGAAGAGAAGAAGTCGCGCCCCGGACTCGAGACAGGGATCCGGGGCGCGCGGAAATTCTCTAGTCATCAGAAATAGAGACGCAGCGAAAGCTGCAGGTTCCGTTCACCTGATCCGCTAGAGCCGCCGCCTTTCACCAGGACCTTGCCAAACGTGGACAGGTTGGTTGGGTCCAGTCCTATGTTGGTAGTCCCACTGCAACCGCCACCGCCGCACCAATTGGGGTGATTCCAGACGTTGTAGGCCTCTGCTCGGAACTGCAGGCCAACGGTTTCCTTAATTGGGAAGGACTTGAAAAGCCCCATGTTCCAGTTGGAAAAGCCCGGTTGATAAATCAGATTGCGCACGCGCTGGGTGTTGAAGGTGCCGGGAGTGGGCGCGGTGAAGATCGGCGTGCCATCCGGATTGGTTGTCGCGAACCATTGTCCGCCCGGTCCGAAGCTGCCGATGATTTTCGGGTCGCCATTCACGACAAAATACTGTCCGTTCACACCGCAGCCGTAATTCGCATCGGGGCCCACACCAGCGTAGTCGTTGGAACCCGCGATGCTGCAGGGCAAGCCGGTCTGAAACTGCGTAATGCCGCTGATTTGCCAGCCGCCCAGCAACTGGTGCACGAATCCTTTTTGATGACGAAAGAACGGCAGTTCGTACAAATAGTTGATTGCCGCAACATGGCGGGCGTCAAATTCGGAGGGACCCCACAGCATGCTGACGTTGTAAGTGTCCGGCACGACGTCGCGCTGGTTCGAACCGTTGTCCATGCTCTTTGAGTACGTGTACGCTACGCCGAACTGCAGACCGCCCGAGAACCGACGATTCCAAGACACCTGCAGCGAGTTGTAAATGGATCGAGCGACGTTGTCAGTTTGTCGGATGGAACCGAATCCCTTAAACGGCCGGAACGCATCCACTTTGCACGTCGGAGGCTTGGTCAGCAGGCAGGGGTTTGCGTCGACCACATCGAGCGTCGGCTGATTGATGTCAGCCTCCCGTTGCAAATGCAAGCCAAGTCGAGCAACGTAACCCACGCTTAATACTGATTTCCAGAACAGCTCACGTTCGACACTCACATTCCAGGCCCAGGCCTCGGGATTCTGGAAGTTTTTGCTTTGCGTTGTGACCACGAGCGGCGGAATGTTCCCGCCGGCAGCCGCCGGCCCCAGATCGTCGATGGAGCCGCCGGTGATGCTGGCGTTCGGCTGAAATGGCGGATTTCCGCCGAGGAAAATGGAGTCGCTCACTCCGAGCCTCGTAACGAAACGTCCGCCGCCCGCTCGAACAACCGTTTTAGGAGTCAGCTGATAAGCGATGCCCAAGCGCGGTTGCACATCCCCCCATTGAATATCGGAGTAATGGTCCGGAACATGACGGAACAGCCCGTCATACAACCCCGAAGTGGCTTCCGGTACCCGGCCATTTGCGGAGGAAGGGAATCCGCTGCCCGGAATCACCATCCCGTTGTAGAGCTGCTGAATGCTCGGCGATCCAGTGATCCGTCCGGTGCTCGGATCAACATTTACGGCAATCGAAGGGTCATAGAAACGCGGATCGAACACGATCATGTTTCCCCACTCGGCGTGGTAAGGAACGATAACCGTGTAACGCAGGCCGAACGTTAGCGTCAGCCTTGGAGTCGTCTTCCATGCGTCCTGGGCAAAGCCTTCATACATGTGCGAACGGAACAGGGTGTAAGCACGGTGGCCAATCTCGGAGTAGGTATCGAAAATCCCAAGCGCCGCATTGGCGACCGCGGCGCCGGTGCCTCCGGGGCCACTGTTCGAGAACAGGAATTGCCCATTCTGGTTGTTGGTGCAGGTATTGCACGCCTGCACGTTGATCTCGTCGTTGTCGTTTTCGCCGGAGCGCTCGAACAGGCCGCCGAATTTCAAAGTGTGATTGCCTTTGATCCACGTAAAGCTGTCGGAGATGTCGTAAATCGGGCCGGCCGAGTGCGACGGATACGGCCCGCCACTGAGGCCGGAAAAGTTCGACATGTTGACGGTGGGAATGCGGTTGGGAAGCAGTTTTTCGTCTACCGGAAAGATGTAGTTGTAATTGGTCCCAAAGAGGCCTGGTCCTTGCGCCGCACCCTGGGTTCGATCAAGAAAATTGGTTGCGTCCACGGGGATGCGCACTTGATCCAGGCTGAACGAAAACAAAACCTCGTTCACTTTTGTGGGGCTAATGGCCCAGATATGGTTGATCGAGTTGGTCTGGTTCGGCCTGTCGAAAAACTTAGGCGTTTCGTTGGTTCCGCCGTCGAGCGGTTGGTACTCCCAAAATGTGAAGTAAACACGCCGGAAGCGCAACCTCTGCTTGTCAGTCAGGTTGATATCCACCGCGATAGTGTCCTTACGCTGGTTTTGCGGATGCTTCGCGGACATGAACCAGTTCTTGCCGCCGATGGGAGTCGCCAAGTTTGGGACGGGATAATCATTCAGCAGTCCAAGCCCGTTCGCGCTGGCTGTTGAGCCTGTGGTCGTGCTGCCCGGCGCCGGAATGATGTTGCCGGGGAACGGCAATCCGGTTTTCGGATCAATAATTTGCACTGTATGGCCATAGAAGATGTTCTTGGGATCCAGCAACTCGCTAAAATCGCCGGTACGCATCTTCATGGTCGGCACGGTCAAGGTGTTGGTGTCGGTAAAAACGTAGCGCACCCACTCCTGGCCCCAATACCAGAAAATCTTCGACTTGTCGGCGTTAAAGCGGTCCGGAATGTAGAATGGTCCGCCGATGTTGTAGCCGAACTGATTGTAGTGAATCGGCGCCGTGATGTGCTCCGTGGCTGGATTCGCATTGCGCTGCCACGGGTTCGCGTTAAAGATCGTGTTGCGGGCGTACTCATACACCGCGCCGTGAAATTTCTGGCTGCCGGCCTTGGATACGATTCGAATCTGCCCACCCGAGGATCGTCCGTATTCCGGCGCATAGTCAGTCGTCAGGATCTGCATTTCCTGGGTAGAATCCACGTCCGCGGCGCCTAGGCTTGTGCCGTTGGATCGGGTCCGCACGGCTGGAGCTCCGTCATACGTGATGAGGCTTTCCGGCGTCCGCGCGCCGTTGATGTTCGACGGGCCCTGACTGAAATTGAAGCTCAAGCTGGCCAGCGTGCTGCCTCGCGTGCCGGGTACCAGATTCGCCATCAGCACTGGATTTCTCCCATTCAATTCCAGTGAATCAATCTGTTCACGCGTCACCAGTTTTTGTACGGCAGCCGATTCTGTTTGCAGCTGAGCCGTCGAAGCAGTGACCTCCACCGTTTCTGTGGTCGCACCCACCGTCAGACTCGCGTTGATCACCAAATCCGACGCAGAGTCCAGTTTGTTGTCTCGCGCCTCGTATTTCCGAAAGCCTAGCGCCTCCGCCGTCATCACATAAAAACCGGGCGGTACATTGCTGATGACGTAATAGCCCGACTCATTCGTCGTCGCTTGCCTCTCCACGCCGCTCTGATTACGGACCGTCACCTTCGCATTTGGAACGGCCGCTCCGGACGGATCGTTGATGAACCCGGAGATCCTCCCCAGGTCCGACTGCGCTAATGATTTGTGGAAAGTTCCTTCTAACAAGATACCGATGAAGCACACCACGAGCACCTGCGCGATTACGCGCAGAGACCAGACTCGCATAGACACACCCTCCCTGACTCCGTTTTCGACCGACCTAAGGTTTTTTTCTTACTGGGCAACCACCGGTTTGCCTAGCAGGCTGCGGACTGCGAGGACCAGGACAACCGGCGTGGCTGAGGCAAAAACTAAATAGCGTAATTAGAGACGCACGTCAACACTTTTTATCGATTGAAGTGGAAAACCTGATGGATCGAACCGTGACACCGGTCTTCTCTTCACTCAAACTGCTTGCGGAAAGTCCCCAGTTCGGCGCGAAGGTCGGCAATTTCCGCTCGAAGCTGCGCCACTTCGTGCGCAAGCGATTCCAGATCGTCCGGTTTCTTTTCACTGGCGACTGGCTGGTTCGAGCGGGCATCATCCGCGTGTAGATTTGTGGGAACGGCACCGGAGGTAGGATCCGCATCGCCCAGCAAGTGCGCGTAG
Organism: Candidatus Acidiferrum sp.; assembly: GCA_035703315.1. Lineage (GTDB taxonomy): Bacteria > Acidobacteriota > Terriglobia > Acidiferrales > UBA7541 > Acidiferrum. Next base: position 5,126 of record DASSYL010000398.1, read on the forward strand.
CGCGTTTCCTTCATGCCTGCCTGGCGTGGAAGCACGGCGACCAGTGGCGGCTCGCGTTTACTGAGCCGTTGCAGCGCGGAGTGCACGCTCTCGAGGTCCTCAAAGGGATGCATGCGCGAAGCCCGCGTGCGTAATTCGCCGGGAGTCTGCGGCCCGCGCAGCAGCAGCTCGCAAACGATGGCCACTTCCGGCCGGTAAAAATTAAACGCGTCCTGCAGCCGGTGCTCGAACTTGGTCGCGCGACTTTCCGCAATCGAGCGCACCAGCGCCTGCGATTCCAGATGATTCAGAGCTTTACGAATTTCGTTCTCTTCGAGCTGCATCACCGGGTCGCGGTTCGATTTCTGATTGCACGCATTTGTCAGCGCGTTCAGCGACAGCGGGTAATACTCCGGCGTGGTGATTTCTTTTTCGATCAGCGCGCCGAGCACGCGCGCTTCGACAGGTGTGAGCGTCAGTTGCATCGCTCGATGATAGCGGAAGGGAATTGGCCTTCCAAACCACACCTGTACATCCGGTCAACGTGACCTATTGGGGGAGTACTTTGCGCCAGCAGATGGCGTTCGTCGGTCTGCCGTGGCGTAGTGGAAGCAGCGCGACGTCCGCTCATGTCGCAGGCTATTGCATCCGGAGGGAAAATCGTTATGAATCATGCATCGAAACGATGGCTCGGCGCATTCGCGATACTGATCTTGGCGAGCTTTTTGGCTTCAGGCCGAGCCCTGGCGCAAGGACCGGCCGGCAACGGCGCGGCGGAAGCCGCGGGCGGCGGCTCCAGTTCGCACTCCTACAATCCGACGAAATGGTTCGGCAAGAAAGACAAGGCTGTGGCCAATCTTTCCCTCGACGAATTGGACAAAAAGCTGGAACCGAAGCTTCGCGAGGCTCAGGTGTTGGCACCCAACGCCTTGCTAAAAGATGTCTGCCACAACTTCGTTGAGCGCGTCGACTGCGTCGCCGCTCTTCGCGCCAGCCACAGCCTCGGCGTCACCTTCGAATGCGTGAAGGCCAGCATGACCGGCGTTCGAACAGACGTGGCCGCCAGCTCCTGCCGCATGCCGCCGGACGACAAGCCGCTTAACCTAACCAAAACGATTCGTTTGCTAAAACCTGATGCCGATGCGAAGAGTGCGGCTAAGGATGCGGAAAACGCCGCCCGCGAGGACGTGAAGAACGCAGCGTCTTGAAGCTGGCAGACAGAACCGGGAAAAACTCGAATCAGGCGGCCGTCGCGGCTACACCTAGCTCTTTTAATTTGGCGCGAGCCCGCCGCTCTTCTTCCGTGCCGGGATAGCGCTTCACTACTTCGCGCAACTCTTTGATGGCCTGGCTCTTCTGGCCCATCTCCAGCAAGGCCATGCCTTTTTTCAGCCGCGCCGGAGCCAGCTTGAAGCTCTTCGGATAATTGGTCAGCACCTTGTCATATTCGCTGACCGACTGCGAATACTGCCGTTGCGAATACGCAATCTCGCCCAGGTAAAACTGGGCATTTGAAGCCAGATCGGTATCGCCGTAATACTTCAGATAATCTTCAAACTCCGAGCGCGCCAAGTCGTATTTGCCGCTCGTGATGTCGCGCAATCCGTTCGAATAAAGCGTATCCGCGCTCGGTGGAGGTCCGCTGGGGCTCGCTCCCGTTCCGCCGCCACCAAGTGGTTGTGTGGCCGCTGCTCCCGTCGGGCTGGTAGTGGGCACTGCACCCGCAGGAGCCACCCCACCGGAAATTTTCGCGTCCACGCTCTGCACGGTGTTCTGCAGGTCCACCAGCTGCTGATTCAGCCTGCCCAGCCGCGATTTGATCTCTTCGAGATTGTCGGAAAGCCCCTGCACCTGTGTGGACATGGTGTCGAGCCGCGCGCCGGAATTCGCCTGCACGTCCTGCACTGACTTTTGCAGGCCGCTCATCGTACCGTTCAGCCTGCCCACGGTGTCGTTGGATTGTTCAAGCAGCGTGCGCATCACCGTGTGGTCCTGCGTCAGCTGCGTGGAAAGGTCCTTTTGTCCCTGCAACAGGGTAGTGACGTCGCGCTGCAGCTCAATGATTTCGCGAGCCACCGCGCGAGCCGGCCGTGGACCGACCAGGCTGCCGCACACCGCCCCAATCACCAGGGCAACTCCAAACGCCGCAATATTACGAAAACGCATGGATAAAGCTCCTCCTCAGCGGCGCGCCCGGTGCAACTCCGCCGGAAAACGGGCGCGTGAAGCTTCTCACTTCACTGTAGCGAGAGAGCCGTGCGGTAGCAAGAGGCTGTATCCCGCGCGGCTCGGGTCGCCGTCTTTCTCCAATCAAAGCATGCCCAAACCAGTGTCTAAAAGAGCGGCGCCGCCCGGTATAAGGAGAAACCCGTAGAGCGGCGCCCAAGTTGCGGTCTAGCCTAAGCCTTCTGGCTACTTGGCCATGACGAAGTGTCCGCGGCGATTCTTCTGCCAGCAGTCTTCGTTGCTTTCCATGCAGAAAGGCTTTTCCTTGCCGTAGCTCACCGTGCTCATGCGGTCCGCTCCGATGCCCAGCGAAACCAGGTATTGCTTCACAGCGGCGGCGCGGCGGTCGCCCAGCGCCAAGTTGTATTCGGTCGAACCGCGTTCGTCGCAGTGGCCTTCCACCACCACCTTGACTTGCGGGTAGTTACGCAGGAAGTCCGCGGTTTTGGCCATTGCTGACCGAGCGTCGCTGCGAATGTCCGCCTTATCGAGATCAAAGTACGCGTCCTGCACTTCTTTCAGGAACATTTCTTCGAGCGTGGCATTGGTGGCCGGTGGCGGAGTAGGAGCAGCGGCGCCAACGGTAACGCGTACCGTGGAGTCTGCCGAACCGCCCGGTCCGCTGGCCGTGATCGTGTATGTCGTCGAATCCGACGGCGTCACCTTTGTCGAACCTTCCGGTGCGACAGCGCCGACTTCCGGCGAAATTGTCAATTGTGTCGCATTCGTGGAAGACCAGCTCAACGTCGTCGAGTCACCCTTGTTCATGGATGTCGGGTTGGCTTGCAGTGTCACGGTTGGCCGAGCCGCAGGCGGCGCAGCGGGCGGTGGCTCGTGGCTCACCACAGGTTTCTTGCTGCAGCCCACGGTGAGGGCGGCGGCGGCAAAAGCAGTCAAGAGACAAGCGCGGTAAAATGGTCGGGCAACCTCAGACATCTAAGTTCCTCCTCAGTGTAAATCCCCATGAATGAATACGATTCCGATCCACATCAAGCGACAACATGGTACCACCACAACCGAGCCCATAAAAACATCGCATTACGATATATTTCCTAAAGCGCACAACACCAAATAACCAAAATCAGCGCGCCGACCAGTTGGGCGATTCGTTGTGCCCGCTGTTGGTCAGCTGATGCGGCTGCGAACCGTCGGCCAGCATGGTCCATACCTGCCGCGTCCCCGATCGCGTGGATTCAAACACGATGTGCCGTCCGTCCGGCGCCCAGCTCGGCCGCTCATTCCGTCCCATGTCGTGGGTCAGTTCGATAATTTGCCGCGTCGCCACGTCCATGATGTAAATGTCGTAGTTATTGGAAGGCCGCCGCCAGCTAAACGCCAGCAACTGGCCATTCGGCGACCACGCCGGGTCAATCAAATAGCCCTTATCCGGCAAATCCAGGTTCTGCGCGTTGGTACCGTCCGCGTTCATCAGATACAGCTTGGGCACGCCCGAACGATCGCTAACGAAGGCGATGGTCGCATTGGTTTTGGGATTCCAAGCCGGCGAAGTGCTCGCGCCATTTGAAAAGGTCAGCCGCTTCAACCCGCCGCCGCTCGAGCCGATCGAATACAGCTCCGGGTTGCCACCCATGGACGACGAAAACACCAGCTGCGAACCGTCGGCCGACCACGCCGGCGCGCTATTGGTCCCGCGATAGCGCGGAAAACTAACCACGCGATTGGCATCCATCGAATACATGCAGACTTGTGGACTGGCTGGGGCGCCTCCGCCCGAGGCGTAGCAGGTAAATGCGATCCGCGAGCTGTCCGGCGACCACCGCGGCGTGAGCGAAATCGAGTGCAGTGATGTCAGCGCATGCTGGTTCGCGCCGTCATAGTCCATCGCCCAGATCTCTTTGGCCCCGCCGCGCGAACTCACGAAGGCAATTTGTGTTGAAGACAGTCCCGGCAGTCCGCCGGATAGCCGCATGATGATTTCATCGGCAAACTGGTGCGCGAATTTCCGTACCTGTTGGTCCGTCGGTGTGCCGCGATACACTTTGGCGATGACTGCCTGGGCAGAAGGGTTCGTTACGTCGTAAAACCACGCCTCGATCGCCACTTCACCCGTCGTTTCCGACATATTGCCAAAGGCGACAAAGTGCGCGTTCACTGGAGAATCCGTCCAGGAAACGTAACGCAGTTCGTTCGGAGCGCTCGGTTGAGACTGCGGATAAAAGCTGGGACTCACCATATCCAGAATTCCGCTGAATGCCAGATCGTCGCGCACGACTTGCGTGAAGAGCGCTCCGTGCGATTTCGCTGCATCCGATCGCGGCGCGAAGTCCGCCACAGCCACGCGCGGCTTTTCGACGCCCAGCCCGGTGCCAGTCCGGAACCAGTCCTGCTGCTGCGCAGTCGCCGGGTATCGAGCAACCATCACTGCCAACGTAAACAGTGCGAACAAAGCTCTACGCAACGCGGACAAAGACACTAGCTCCTCCATGGAACTTGATCTCTGGCGGCTGGGAAGGGAATTTCGCCATTTATCTTGTCATACTAAGGTCGAAATCGAAAATCACTCTCACAGTCGAGCCCGAATAGTCGGGCGGCAACCCCGGCATCGGATTGGAAGACATAATTGCTCGCATGCCGGAATTGTCCATGGACTGGTTTCCGCTGGTTTGCGAAATGCGGATGTCCTTTACCGTTCCATCTTTGTAGATTGTGAACTCCACCACCGCATGCGCAGTGTGTGCCGCCAGCACGCCGGGATCAATCGTATTCTGCAGCCAATTGGTCTGAATCCGGCGCTTCACCGCTTCGATATACCAGCCGTAGCGCGAAGCAAAGTCCCCGCCGCCCTCGGCTTTGATCGCCATGCCCGGCGTACTCGATGCCCCGGGCTGCGTACCGGCGCCGGTCGGCACTTTCATTGCACCAAGATTGCGTCCCGGCACTGCATTGTCCGGATTCGGCTGCTTCGGTTCAAACGCCTTGTTTTCTTTTTTGGGGGGAGGCGGCTTCTTGTTGTTCTTTTCCAGCGTTTTGAATTCGGGAACGTTCTTCAAATCCGGCGGAACGATCTCTTCCTTTTTTGGTTGCGGCGGCTCCGGCTTGACATCGTTTTTCCAGAGGCTCTTGGAAGGATCCACCACGTTGCTTTCGTTCAGCGATGGAGGCGTAGGCAGCGGCATTCCGCTGTTGCCTACCAGCTTCACGTTGGTGACGTTTTCGCTCCCTCCGCCCGGCCCGGCCCAGCGGTTTCCGTCCCAATGAAAATAGGCCGAAACCGCGATCAACACGATCAGTCCGCCATGCAATATGCCAGACGCCGTTATATACGGCGTAAAGCGGATTTCCTCCGTGTTGGCGATCACCCCGTTCATAATTCTTACGATCCGCGGTTCCGCTCTGTCAGCGGCTGCGTCACGATACTAATATTATTGATGCCGGATTGCCGCAACGTGTCGATGACCGACGCGAACACTCCAAAAGGCACCTTTTCGTCGCAGCGCAGAAATACCGCATCTTGCGGCTTTTTCAATTGAGCCTGCACCTTTGCACCCAGATCATGAATGTTCACCGGGGTGTTTCCCAGGTAAATCAGTTGGTTCTTGTCGACGCTGATCACCAGCCGCTGTTCGGTAATTTCCTTAACAGTCTTCGTCTTCGGCACGTCCACTTCGATGCCCGATTGCAAGATCGGTGCGGTAATCATGAAAATGATCAGCAGCACCAGCACCACGTCGATGAACGGGACCATGTTGATCTCCGACAGCGACGATTGAGTTTTGCCTAAAAGTTGCGGCATCGAATCCCTGCCTCATGCACCTGCCGGCCGCTCACCACCGTTGTACGGGCGGCTAGCTGTTTAACGGCCATTGCCGTTGCCAAAACTCTTCTCCACCTGCGCGGTAACTTCAAGCGCAAACGTATCCAGTCGCTGCCCCAGGTCGCGAATATCGCCGACAAAATTATTATAGAAAATGACCGCGGGGATCGCCGCAAACAGCCCCATCGCCGTCGTGACCAGCGCCTCGGCAATACCTGGCGCTACCGCGCGCAAACTTGCCGAGCCGGCGTCGCCCAGACCGGTAAACGCATCCATAATTCCCCAAACCGTGCCGAACAATCCGATAAACGGCGTTACCGACCCGGTCGTGGCCAGCCACGACATCCCTTTCTCGACGCGGCGCACCTCTTCCGCGGAAGCCAATTGCATCGCCACTGTCACGGCGCTGAGGCTCTTCAGCCGCGGCGGTTCCGGGTTTCCCGGGTGGGTGCCCACTTGAAATTGCAGTTCGCGGTATCCCGCCGCGTACACATTGGCGAACGGCGAACCGGCCGCTGCCAGCGCCTGCGGATTGGCCACGCCGCGCGTCGCTCGAAAAATCCGCAAAAACTGGTCGCTCGCCCGGTGAACGCGGCCGAAGAGGCTAAGTTTTTGGAAGATCATGCCCCACGAGATGACGGAGAAAAACAGCAAAAGGCCCAAAACACCGCGCGCGACCCAGGTCGTTTGTTCCAAAATCTTTCCGAGATCGACCGCGAAGGCTGCAATCAGAAAAAAGGAAATGTTCGTCCCTCAGTGTGAATAAATTTGCTGGTCTTTAGCAACGTAGCACACGCTCGGAGTCGAATCAACGAATCACGCTCTGCGTGCCTTTGTGGTCACCGCCATCCCGCAATTCCTTTTTTGGGCTGCGTGGACGCTCGCATCACGCCCGGGGCCTATGCCGTTCGCCGATTCGGACGGTGGATAGTTGCTAACTTCGTCCCCGGGCGCTAGAATTCGCCGCAATTGGGCCTACCGCTAGTCTTCTGCTCCGAGGAGGAGTGCATGAAATTAAAAGTCATTTTTGCCTCGCTGATTGTGTGCCTGGCGGCTGCCGCGGTTTTTGCGGCGGACGCCTTCACAG
>DASSYL010000448.1:0-11191 GCA_035703315.1 Candidatus Acidiferrum sp.
TATTCCTTTTTCAACTCTTTAACCTGAGACTCTTCAACCGCTTCCTTCGGTCTGTTCCTACGGCTCCCCCAGCGGAACTGGCATAAAACACAAAATCATCACGAGCAACGATGCCGCTGCCAACACGACGCGGACCGGATCCAGCGGCCGCTCGTCATATACCGGTGGAATTCGCAAAATTCGCAGCGCCAGCAGAATTCCTGCCCACAATAACCATACCTTCGCGGAGGGGTTCAGAAACCACAATGCGATCAACACCAGCGGCACAGCCAGTCCGATCCACTTATGCAGCCGCGTACTCAGCGAACGCAAAATGTGCCCGCCGTCCAGCTGCCCCGCCGGCAATAAATTCAGCGACGTCGCCAGCAGTCCTACCCACGCAGCCCGCGCCACCGGATGCAGCAGAATCGCGCCAGGGTGGATTCCCGGAAAAAACGTGCTCTCCACAAACCGCAATGCCAGCGGCACGCCAAAGATCCACTCGCCATCCCGAGAAGCCAGCCCCGCCACGACATGCGAATGTGCCACGCCATAGATCAGCAGCGGAATTGCCACTACAAATCCTACTAGCGGTCCCGACGCTCCCACATCGAACAGTGCTCGCCGGCTGCGAATTGCAGACCGCATCAGAATGAACGCGCCAAACGTACCTATCAGCGTTGGTGCTGGAATAAAGTACGGATAGGTCGCACGAATCCCGTGATACCTGCACGCGAAATAGTGTCCCAACTCGTGCGCCAGCAGGATGCTCATCAGAGCAGCTGCAAACGGAATTCCGGGCCCCAGTGCCGTCGGATCCTTGTACAAAAGTTTCAACGAAACAATGAACTCATCGATGGAAGCCGCGTGGCCGTTGGCGAATGAAATCGCGAACTGCCGGCCCGCTGCCAGGCAGGTAAGAAACGTAACTGCAAAAAGCAGCAGCGCCAACCACAATCGCTTCGGTCTTTGCTTGGGAGGCTGCCAAACGGGAACGGCCGGAGGAAGGTCTTCGATTCCTGATCGCGTCTCTGCTAGCTCGATGGTGTGCGGTGGAAACTGATTTTCACTGTTCACAAAACTTGGATGCGGGTCTTTCTTCTACGGTGAGCCACAAAGAATCTTCTCAAACTATTGTTCGCCCAGGCCTTGCAGTTCCTTGCCGGGCTTAAAACGCACTGCCTTACCCGGTGGGATATTTACTTCTTCGCCGGTACGCGGGTTGCGCCCGATGCCCGTCTTTCTTGGCTTCACGGTAAACACGCCGAAGCGCCGCAGTTCGATCCGTTGGCTGCGCCCCATGCCGTTCTTCAGCGACTCAAAAACCGTTTCCACTGCCTGCTCGGCCTTCACACGGCTGATGCTTGCGCCTTCCAGTTTTGCCAACACCGCGTTTACGATGTCCAGTTTAATCAAGCGTTCCTCCGCCCATCCGTGTTGCAGATTTCCCGTGCCGCTTCTGCAATCTCGCGCTGTTGTCGGGACATTCGCGCTGTGCCTTTACCTTAGCGCAATTCCGTTGGCCGATGCTAGAGGCTGCGTGCCAGGTTGTCAAGACAATGTCAGCTCGTCTACACTGACTGTTCTTCACGCAACGTACAACTTGTTTTCGTCGTGCGGTTCGCGAACTCAATCACGAATTTGCAATTCACATTCGCGCCGCAACGCGCAAGGAGAAATGATGTCCGTCAAGCCGGATACGTGGATTCGCCGCATGTCGCTCGAACACAAAATGATCGAACCTTTCACCGACCGCCAGGTCCGTGAAGGCGTAATCAGTTACGGCGTCTCTTCTTACGGCTACGACATTCGGGTGGCCAACGAATTCCGCATCTTCACTAACGTCAATACCACCATTGTCGATCCGAAGAATTTTGATCCGCGCTCGCTGGTTGAATTCAAAGGCGATGTCTGTATCGTTCCTCCAAATTCGTTTGCTCTCGCTCGTTCCATCGAATATTTCCGCATTCCGCGCAACGTGCTTACTGTTTGCGTCGGCAAATCCACCTACGCCCGCTGCGGAATTATCGTCAACGTCACGCCTTTCGAGCCCGAATGGGAAGGCTACGTCACGTTGGAAATCAGCAATACCACGCCGCTTCCGGCAAAGATTTACGCCAACGAAGGCCTGTGCCAAGTCATCTTCTTCGAGTCCGACGAGGACTGCGAAGTCAGCTACAAAGACAAAAAGGGTAAATACCAGTCGCAGGGCGGCATTGTCCTGCCGCGTTTGTAGCCTCGCATCATCCCTCCAATTCGGCGGATTCCACGAGCCGGCCACTCTGCGCGCGAACGGCTCGCGTCCGCCTGCTGTTGCAAATAAAGGGCTTTGCATCGTTCGGTTCGTGCAAAAAGTATTTCTGCAACCTTTTTCGGCTTACTTCATCAATTAGACGGTCGTCTAAAGATCGAAAGCACCACGAAGTGGTTGCAGGAACGGAGATTTCTCATGGGCAAGCTTACCAATCAAGTTGCAGTGGTCACCGGAGCCTCCAAGGGCATCGGCGCGGGAATCGCCAAGGCGCTCGCCGCCGAAGGCGCTTCCGTCGTAGTGAACTACGCGTCCAGCAAGGAAGGCGCGGACAAAGTTGTCAAGGAAATCACAGCGAAGGGCGGTAAAGCAGTTGCGGTGCAAGCCGATGTTTCCAAACCGGCTGACGTCACCAAGCTGTTCGCCGAAACAAAAAAAGCATACGGAAAACTCAATATTCTGGTGAACAACGCCGGCGTCTACCAGTTCGCTCCGCTCGAAAACGTCACCGAAGATTTGTTTCACAGCCAATTCAACCTCAACGTGCTCGGCTTGTTGCTGGCGACCAAGGAAGCGGTGAAGCTGATCGGTCCCGAAGGCGGCAGCATCATTAACGTCGGTTCCGGCGTCAGCACGATCAATCCGCCGAATTCTTCGGTGTATACCGCAACCAAAGCCGCCGTGGATTCGATCACCGGCGTTCTGGCCAAGGAACTTGGCCCGCGCAAGATTCGCGTGAACTCCATCAATCCCGGTTTGATCGAAACCGAGGGCGTGCAGTCCCAGGGCTTCAACGAAGGGGATTTCCGCAAATGGGTGGAATCCACATCGCCGCTAGGCCGTATCGGCCAGACCGATGACATTTCTCCGACCGCGGTCTACCTCGCTTCGGACGATTCGAAGTACCTGACCGGCGAGCAGATTCGCGTCACCGGCGGCATGTACTGAGGCTAGTAAGAGCCATATATTCAGCAACTTGCCAAGGGGCGGCCGTTCGGCCGCCCTGTTTTTCTTGGGCCTAAGCTCGTCCATCCCTGCAAAAGAAGGCCCTCCCTGTCCTTCCTGACTCTGCGTACCAGGTCATACGGCCAAGTTCCGCCTGCGAACGCCTGCCTGCCGCGAGGCTTGCCGCCTAGCTGGTGAGCCCGTCAGCATAGTAGCTGTCACCTTGGATTCAGCAGTCACATTTTTCGGAGGGAAGAAATGCGTAAGTTACTGATTGCAGGATTGTTACTGACTTTTTCGGTCGGCTTTGCTGGCTCCGCCAAGGCGCAAGAGAATCGCGGATTTGAAGTTGCCGGCAACTACCAGTTTCTGCGGTTCAACCCGGGCAATGGAGCTGACGGCCTCAACTGCCACGGCGGTTCCGGGTCGGGCGCGGCCTATCTGACTTCGCGGCTCGGTATTGTGGGCGAGTTCGGAGCGTGCAGAACGACCGGATTGCCCTCGGGCGTTTCGGCGCACCAGCTGAATTATCTGTTCGGGCCTCGCATGTATTTCCCGACCAGCCACGGGCGCGTGTTTCCGTTCGTGCAGGCGCTGTTCGGCGGTTCGCAATTCTCGACCTCGATCAGCGGCTTTGGCTCGGCTTCCGACAGTGCGTTGGCCATGGCGTTTGGCGGCGGAGCGGACGTCACCTTGTCCAAGCACGTGTCGCTGCGCGCTGCGCAGTTTGATTACCTCTACACCCACTTTGGCGGCGAAGGACAAAACAACTTCCGCATCCAGAGCGGGATCGTGTATCGGTTCGGCCGCTAATTCATTTCACGTGCCGGCAGCGAGCCTTCGCTTCTGACGGCGCAAGCAGGAATCGGAGGGATGCAGCTTGCTTGCTGCGTCCCTTTTTTATTTGTCGACATTCCGCGAAGCGGCAATATCTTCTGAACGCGGAGAGCCGCTATGACGGAATTTGGCGCAGCAGGCGCCGGAGCAGGATTTCCATCAGGACGCGGTCGCGGGTGTTGAGCTTCGTGAATTCTAGGCCCATGCCTTCGCCCGGCGTGACGTTCCTGACGATGGCTTCGACGTGGACGCTGCCGCCGGGCACCTCAAAGCTGAGCCGCAGGTTGGTCCCGACGCTAGGGGCGTTGGGCTCGGCTACGAAGAGGCCACCCATCCCGAGCGTCTTGACGCGAGAGACGCGCTGTTCGCCACCGCCGTACCACGCCACCAACATGCCCTGAGGCAGCCCAATGCGGCGGTGGCGGCGGGTGACAGAATAAGATTCGGTCTGAACCTGTGTGCTCATCGATAGGTCGAGGCTATTGGCCGGATCAGCCGGCGTCGATGGAACTAAAGTCCTGCTTTGCTTTGAGCGTGCCTCAAGATCAAAAATGATGAACCCGCTCGCGATAGCTTTTCGTTGTTAGCTCGTCTAGCTTCCATAAATTCCCCTGTTCCCTGATGTGCAATTCTGACGGCGGTTACCCGGCTGTTCGCGGCCTACTGGAATAGCAACCATGGGCACTCCAAGCGCCAGGGATTTGATTCTTACAAGCCGCCCGCGAGGGCGCACGCAGCGCCAGCGGCGAACGTGAAAGAAGAGAATAACGGGCCTACCACCGATTGGCCGGCAGGATACCCGAGAGCAGATGCGAAGCCGCCGCTCCCGCATAGATGAAGAACGCTCCGGCGTAGGCCCACTCCTTCAGACGCGGAAATCGTTGGTTACGGACCTTTTGTCAGCGCGAGGCGGACTGTGCTTTGTCTACCCACTTTTTGGCGTCGGCGGATTTGGCCCATTCGCCAGCAATTTGTCTGGTGGCGACGTTGAGACGGTTCCAGACGTTGGTGACAGCGATGTGAAGGAGCAGGGCGGCGAGCTGGGATTCGTTGAAGTGGCGGTGGGCTTCGTTCCACACATCGTCGGGGACCGGGTCTGGGCGATCGCTGAGGCGGGTAACGGCTTCAGTGAGTGCGAGAGCGGCACGTTCGGCTTCACTGAAGTATGGCGTGTCGCGCCAGGCGGAGACGGCGAAGAGGCGCTCCATGGTTTCGTCCGGCTTCTTGAAACGGAAGCTCATATCCACGCAGACGCCGCAGCCGTTAATCTGGCTGGCGCGCAGGTGCGCGAGAGCCAGGGTTTGCGCGGGGACTCCGGAGTTTTCCGTGGATTTGGCCAGGGCCTGCAAATGCGGCATGGCGTCCGACAGTAGCATGGCGGCATTCTGGATTCGTGCTTGCATGATGATGGTTCTCCTTTTCATGTCAGTTCTTGCCCTCGCCCGAGGGCTGTCACAAAGGACGGGTTTTGTTCGTCACTACGATGACGAGGGGGAGTTAGGAAATGTGACAGGCGGGAATGCGGGAGGTTGACGGGGCTTGACGGAAGCAGAGAGAACAGAATCAAACTGGCTGACCTCGTGCCGCACTGGCTAAAGCCGGTACAAAAACGAGTCTGGGCGTCGTTAAAGATGACCCCAATTGAAATCACTTCCTCGCCGGCCAAAGCCGCGTTGCAGCCACCGCTGTAGTCTGACCTAAAGGTCCGACCCCCAGCTCTGCCGGATGGGTTGCCAGCTGCGACGAGACAGGCCACAAAGGATTGGAGCCATGAGCGGGAACGAAATGATTGCGGAACAGTTTGAGGCCAACCGGAGCCATTTAAGAGGCGTGGCTTACCGGATGTTGGGTTCGCTGAGCGAGGCTGATGATGCGGTGCAAGAGGCGTGGTTGCGACTGAGCCGGTCGGACACGAGCGGCGTGCAAAATCTGGCCGGCTGGCTGACGACGGTGGTGGCACGCGTGAGCCTGGATATGTTGCGGTCGCGCAAGGCGAAGGCGGAAGAGTCGCTGGAAGAGGAAAGGGCGGAGCCAGTCGCGACAAAGAGCGTTGCGCAGGGAAGTGTCGGAAGTGATCCGGAGCAGGAAGCGATTCTGGCGGAGTCGGTTGGGCTGGCGCTGCTGGTGGTGCTGGACACGCTGGCTCCGGCAGAGCGGCTGGCGTTTGTGCTGCATGACATGTTTGGTGTGCCGTTTGAAGAGATCGCGCTGATTGTGGGGCGGAATGTGGACGCGACACGACAACTGGCGAGCCGCGCGCGGCGACGAGTGCAAGGAGCGGAAAAAGTTCCCGAGGGAGGACTTCAGTCTGCGGAACTGGCCGGCCAGCGAGAAGTGGTGGAAGCGTTTTTGTCGGCGTTGCGCGCCGGGGATTTTGAAGGGCTGGTCGCGGTGCTTGATCCGGATGTTGTGGTGCGAGCGGAGAGTGCAGCAGGCGTCAGAGAGATTCGCGGGGCGAGGAACTGGGCCAAGGGAGCGCTGGCGTTTGCGCGCTATATTGAGCGGTCTGCCCGGTTTACGCAAATCGCGCTACTGGACGGAGCGGTGGGTGTGATTCTGGCTCCGCGTGGGAGGCTCGAGCGAGCCTTGCGCTTCACGATCGCGGAGGGGAAGATCCGCGAAGCCGAGATTATTGTGAATCCGAAGCGGTTGCGCGGGTTGGCGGTGGCGGTGCTTAACACGTAAGAAAAAACCGTACCAAAGTGCAAGGTACAAAGTGCCAGCTAGCCGAGCCGCTGCGCCGTATGAACTGCCCGTGCCGAGATTAAGGCGAATAAAAAGCGAATATGTTAGCATGCGGGCATGGCGCGTCGACCGCAGCGATTGCCGAATGATGCCTTGACCGCGACTCAGTTGAAGGAACTGGAGCGAAGCCTGAGTCTGCTGAGCCCGATGATCGTGAAAGAAAAGTACAAGGTGCTTGCAGATCGGTGCCGGTTTCTGGAGTTGCCTACTCCGCGGTTGATGCAGGAGTTTGTGGCGACGTGGAAGGTGTTGTGGAAGTGGCGGCAGTAGAGCCGGTTCCACGTAGCACAGGATAGAGAAGGGCACGATGGATTGTGCCCTGCGCAAGAAATGCTTGTGGGCTAGCGAATGGGAACCAGGATTTGGGTGATTAGGTCAGAGGCTGGTGTGGTGCGCGGGTCGTTGAGGTAGTTCTCGATGTGGAAGTCGTCGCGGACGGGAAGCTTTTGGTCCTTCACCATTTCGAAGACCCGGCCGGAGGCTTCGGGGAGATTGGTATATGGGCCGGTGAAGGTGAAACGAGAATATTTTCCGCCGGGGAATTTGGTGTATTGGAGGCCGGGCGGGAGATTTTTGGGTTCGGAGGCGAGGCCGACGCCGGCGCGGTAGATCTGCGGGCCGACTTTGTAGAGGCTGGTGTACGAGGTGACCTGGTTGTGTTCGCAGATAGCGGGAATGATTTTTTGGAATTCGTCCCAGGCTTGCGGGGCGGTTTGTTGGAAAGGGCCTACTTTTTCGAGGCAAACGTAATGGGTTTCGGGCCAGGTGACGGTTTCGGGCTTGGTGGTGAGATTGAGCGTTGGTTTTGGAGTAGTCATGCTTGACGTTCCTGTTTTTGGCGTTTGGGTGGGTAAGGGAAAGTTTGAGATGCGTGAGGACGGATTGCAAGAGGCAAGGGCACAGGGAGCAAATTCCTCGCATTTCTCGGGATGACTAAGGTGATCGCGAAGCGGGAGAAGTTAGTCTGCGGTGGGGGCGGGAGCTGCGGCTAGGTCGGGTTCGGTGTTTTCCATGGGGTAGCCGAGGTTGCGCCAGGCGTCGAGGCCGCCTTGGAGGGGGCGGATGCGGGTAATGCCTTGTTTTCTGAGGAGCAGCGCCACACGGGCGCTGGAGGCTTCGTTTGGTCAAGTACAGTAGAGGACGATTTCGCGATCGTGGGGCAGACGGTCGCTGTGTTCCTCGAGTTCCTTGGCGTCAATGCGGAAGGCGCCCGGGATCGTTTCCGGGTCGGCTTCAAAGTCGATGGCGTGGCGCAGGTCGACGATTACGATTTCCGCGCGGGAGTCGAGCTTGGTCTTGAGCTCTTCGGGAGTGATGCGGGCGATGCGCAGATCGCGGAGAAATTTTCGGCGCATGAACCACTTGCGGATGATCCAGGCGGCGAGTGCTCCGATGACAAGCACGGCGAGCCAGCTGCCGAGGCGCTCAGCGTGTTCGGCGATGGATTCGATTTGTTCGCTGAAGATGTAGCCGGTGCCGAGAATACTGAATCCCCAGATCAATGAGCCCAGGCCGTCGAAGAGAAGAAACTTGCGCGCGCGCATGTGAAAAATGCCGGCGAGCGGCGGAGCGACGGTGCCGAGTCCGGGAACGAATTTGGCGAGGAGGAGAGAACGCGCGCCCTGCTTGGCGAAGAGGCCTTCGGTGCGGCGGACGCAGGAGTCGGGTTCGAGGGAGATTTTGCAGAGGAACTGCAGGATGCGAATGCCCTTGATTTTGCCGAGGAGATACCAGATGCAGTCGGCGGTGAGTGCGGCAATGGTGACGAGGGCGAGTGACGCCCAGAAGCTGAGGCGGCCTGCTCCAGCAAGAGCTCCGGCAGCGAGCAACACGGGCAAGGACGGAACGGGAATGCCAATCTGCTCGGTGAAGACCCAAGCCAGCAACACGGCGTAACCGTGCTTGATGAGAAATTCGAGCGTCCGGTGCATCGAGCGGGGAAGGCCCTCGTGGAAAACAAGCTACGGACAGAGTAGCAGAAGTGCGGGGAAGAGAGAATCCGCGTCGTTTCGCGCGGGTCTCAAGAAAGGCCAAAACGGAAAACCGTGGTTACGCGGAAATGAAGGGAGCGGTTTGGCCCCACCTGCCGGTCATGACGAAGTCGCGGATGGGGTTGCGGACACGCGGAGCGGTTTCGCGATCACGATAAGGCTGCGGTAGCGTAGCGGGATCGCCTGGATAACCGATGGCGAAAGCGGCGATCGCGTCGAAGCCGGCGGGTATGGAGAAGACCTCGCGGCAGGTTTCGGGATCAAAGCCGGCCATCTGGTGGACGAAGAGGCCACGGGCAGTGGCTTCGATAGAGAGAAGGGCCATGGCGGCGCCGGTGTCATATTGCGCGTTGCGGTTGGGCGCGTTGTTTTTTGCGAAGGCGAGTTCGGCGACGGCGAACCCGATAACGGCAGCATGCTTGGCCCAGCCAACGTTGAATTCGACGAGCGGCTGAAGAGCTTTAGTAAAATTTTCGGGATCGTTGCGAGCGGCGACAATGAAACGCCAGGGCTGTTCGTTGCTGCTGGAGGGGGCCCAGCGCGCGGCTTCAAAAAGACTGCGCAGGGTTTCGGGCGCGACGTCCTTGTCGCCGAAGGCGCGAGGGCTCCAACGATCGCTGATGAGATCGTGGATTGGGAATTCTGCGGGTGCGGAATTTTTCATAAGATTCTCCGGAGCATTTGTTGCCAGAAAGAAAAGCTGAGTTAGTGCCAATGAGCTGTGAATAGAAGGGCGCAGCGTGACTGCGCCCCTAACTTAAAGCGTCGGCGGCCGCCACGGAAGCGGCTGCTAAATTACTTGGCGACTTTCTTGATCATTTCGAGGTCGATGGTGATGTTGACGTCGTCGCCGACGACCACGCCGCCGCCGTCAATGCTGGCGTTCCACTTCACGCCGTAATCCTGGCGATTGACTTTGGTGGTGGCGCTGGCGGCTACGCGCGTGTTGCCCCAGGGATCTTTGATGGGGTTGGATGGGCCTTCGATGTCGAGCACAACTTCTTTGGTGACGCCGTGAATGGTGAGGTCGCCGGTGACTTTGAGCTTGCCGGCCGAGACGTTTTCAATTTTTTTGGACTTGAAGGTGATGGTGGGGTATTTGGCGGTGTCGAAGAATTTTTCGCTGCGGAGGTCTTCGTCGCGCTTGGGTTCGCTGGTATCGATGGTCTTGGCGTCGATGGTGACGTCGATGGTGGACTTGCTGATGTCTTGATCGTCCCAAACGACGGTGCCGCTGACGCCCTTGAACTGGCCGCGGACGGTGGAAATCATGAGGTGCTTGACGGCGAAGCCTGCAGCAGTGTGTGCGGGATCGATCTGCCAAGTTGTGGTGGCTGCGGAAGCGGGGAGCGCCAGCACGGTTGCGAGGGCAGTGCTGAGCGCGAATTTTGCGAACGTGGTCTTGCTAGGACGAACTTTGTTTGATGCGTGGCCCATGTGTTTCTCCTTTTGAAAGGCCGGGAGTTCGAAACGCCCGGGACCTGTTTTTCTTTTTTCCTTGGGTAACCGGAAACTTTGGATGCCGCGCGTCGCTATTCGGGTGCGGCGGCGGGAAATGCCTCCTCAATTGCGTCTGCCAGAGCTTTTAGTTTCGCCGCAGAGACGTGGCGAAACTGCTTTTTGTGAAGTTCGTCGACTGGCGCGTCGAGCTTTTTGAGAATTTCGAGACCGGCCGGAGTGATGCGAGTTTTTATGACGCGGCGGTCTTCGGTTTGGCGTTCGCGGGTGATCAGGGAGCGCTTCTCCATGCGATCGAGGAGGCGTGTCATGTCCGGGTCGCGAGAGATCATGCGGTCACCGATACGCTTGCAGGGTAAGCCGTCGGGGCCGGCGCCGCGGAGGATGCGAAGGACGTTGTATTGGGTAGCGGTGAGACCGTGGGATTTGATGAGGAGTTCGGCGTCTTGGGTCAGGCGGTCCGCGGCTCGAATTAGTGCGACGAAGAGTTTGGCTTCGGGACTGGGGGAGAAGTGCTTGTAGTTCTTCGCGGGGTTCACGACGATGAATATAGTTGTGATAACGACTATTGTCAAGAGGAAAGAAAAGGCCTGGCAGCAGGGTTTAAGTAATTGGGAACGCCAAGCAATCGCACCGCGGGTAAGTGCGGCCTACTCTAGAAGGCAGGTCAGGGCTTGGCGACGGGACGGAGATGGACTTCGCTGAGAAAGCTTTGCGGGCCTTGCGTGGCGATCATGGCCACGGCGTGGGCTACGTCGTCGGCAGTAAGAACTTTGGACGGGTCCTTCGGGCCCATCCCAGAGAATTCGGTGTACACGCTGCCGGGGCAGACCGTGCTGACACGAATGCCATAGCCGCGGAGGTCTTCGGCCATGCACCCGCTGAGACCTTGCAGGCCCCACTTCGAAGCACAATAGATAGCGCCGTTTTTAAAAGTGCTTTTTCCTGCTTGGGAGGAGATGTTGATGATGTCGCCAGATTTGCA
>DASSYL010000496.1:0-3992 GCA_035703315.1 Candidatus Acidiferrum sp.
CTTGGGGGCCAAGGGTGGACGAACCTAGTTCGTCGAGGCGGGCGGAGACGGCGCGCGCCACAGCGAAGAGACTTTTTGCGGCGACGGCGTCTTCGCCTAGCGTGGCTACGGGCTTGCCGGTGTCGCCGCCGATGCGGATACGTGGGTCGATTTCGATTTCTCCGAGTACGGGAACGCCGTAGGCGCGGGCAGTGCGGGCGCCTTCGCCGTGGCCAAAGATGTCCACGGACTTGCCGCAGTGGGGGCAAGCAAAGGTGGACATGTTTTCGACGACGCCGAGGACTTCGACATTGACCTGACGAAACATCTCAATGGCTTTGCGGACGTCGGCGAGAGCCACGGTTGAAGGGGTGGTGACGACGACGGCGCCGGAGACGGCAACGGTCTGGATGAGCGTGAGTTGGACATCGCCGGTCCCGGGTGGAAGATCAATGATGAGGTAATCGAGCTGGCCCCATTCCGCGCTGCGTAGGAATTGCGTGATGACACTGTGAAGCATGGGACCGCGCCAGATCATGGGTTTGTCGCCCGGATTGAGCAGACCCATGGAAATCATTTTCAGGCCGGAGACTTCGACGGGGACGATGCGGTGGTCGGCGGTGGCGAGAGGCTCCTGATTGGTGCCGAGCATGATGGGGACGTTCGGGCCGTACACGTCAGCGTCGAGCAAACCCACCCTGTGGCCGAGTTTTTGTAGCGCTAAGGCGAGATTAACGGCGACGGTGGTTTTGCCTACGCCGCCTTTGCCGGAGGCTACGGCGACGAGATTTTTTACGCCGGGGATGGGCTGGCGTTCGGGCATTTGCTGGGGTGCGGATCCTGGTGGCATTGTTTAAGGCTCTTTCTCAGGCCGGCGAAAGCAGATTCCTCGCTTTGCTCGGAACGACGGATGAAAACAACGATTCTACGCGTTGAGGCCGTGGCATTTTTTGTATTTCTTGCCGGAACCGCAGGGGCATGGGTCATTGCGGCCGACTTTTGCACCGGCGCGAACGGGTTTGGGCGGCTCGGTTTGAGCTGCACCGGTTTGATATTGCATTTCTTTTTCCTGGCGCTGCTGTTTGCGCTCCATTTCGCGCGCGAAAGCGGGGAGCTGCTGCATAGGTTCTTCCGAAGCGCGGGCAGCGGCACTGGCAGCAGCTGCAAACGGACGCGGAGCTGCGGGTGGAGTGGGACGAGGCTGCGGAGTGCCTTCTGATGGCGGCGGCCCTTCCATCTGGACCTGAACGTTGAAGAGGTAGCGTATGGTTTCGTTGTCGATGCGCGCCATCATATCTTCGAACAGGATGAAGGCTTCTTTCTTGAATTCGACGAGGGGATCTTTTTGACCGTAGCCGCGAAGGCCGATGCCTTCTTTCAGGTGATCGAGCGACAGCAGGTGATCTTTCCATTGGGAGTCGACGACGTCGAGGATGATGCGGCGTTCGAGCCAACGGAGAAGGTCGGGAGTGAGCTGCTTTTCCTTGTCCGAATATTTTTGGATTGCAGCTTCGGCGACGGCGTCGGAGAGCTGGTCGTGGTTTAGCGCGCTGGGATCGATGCCGGCGGCGGCAGGGTCTATGCCGAACTGGCTGTGAATTTCGGCCAGCAGCTGTGTAGTGTTCCATTCGCCGGGATGCTGATCGCGGGGACAGTAGGTGTCGACGAGTTCGCGGGCGATGTCTTCGGCGATGCCAAGAACGTAGTCGCGCTGGTCTTTGCCTTCCAGCGCCGAGCGACGGATGGCGTAGATGGTTTCGCGCTGCTTGTTCATCACGTCGTCGTATTCGAGGAGGTGTTTGCGGGCGTCGAAGTTTTGCGCCTCGACGGACTTCTGAGCGTTTTCGATGCGACGGGAGATGAGGCCGGACTCGATGGGAACGCCTTCGGTCATGCCGAGGCGGAACATAAGGGCTTTGACCCGTTCGCCGCCGAAGATGCGCATGAGGTCATCTTCGAGGGAGAGAAAAAAGCGCGACGAACCGGGGTCGCCCTGACGGCCGGCGCGTCCGCGGAGCTGGTTATCAATGCGGCGAGCCTCGTGGCGTTCCGTGCCGAGAATGTGGAGACCGCCGAGAGCGACGACTTCATCATGTTCGGCTTTGCACTGGTTGGCGAAATCTTCGTAGACGGGCTTCCACTGGTCTTGCGGGACCTGAAAGATCTTGCCTTCGTGCTGGAAGAGGACCATGGGGACGTTCGAAGCGGCTTGTGCACCGGGGGCGTCGCCATTCTGCAGTTCTTCGCCGATGACGGCGGGAGCCTGGGCGTACGGCATCGCGAGGCGATTTTTGAGAAAGTGCTCGCGGGTCATGAATTCTGGATTGCCACCGAGAAGAATGTCGGTGCCGCGCCCGGCCATGTTGGTGGCGACCGTGACAGCGCCCTTGCGGCCCGCTTGCGCGACGATGCGCGATTCGCGCTCGTGCTGTTTGGCGTTTAGGACTTCATGCGGCACACCGGATTTCTTGAGGATATCGGCGATGGCTTCGGATTTTTCGATGGAGATGGTGCCGACGAGAACGGGTTGCCCGCGGTCATGATAGTGCTTGATGCCGTGGGCGAGTGAGTTGTCTTCCTGCAGGATGCCGTTGACGACAGCTTCAAATTTTTCTTTTTCGGTGCGGTAGACGACGTCGGGATTTTCAATGCGAATGAGCGCGCGATTGGTGGGTATGACGACGACGTCGAGTTTATAGATTTTTTCGAATTCGGCGGCTTCGGTTTCCGCCGTACCGGTCATGCCGGAGAGCTTCTTGTACATGCGGAAATAGTTCTGGAAGGTGATGGTGGCGAGGGTCTGATTCTCGCGCTCAATCTTGACGCCTTCCTTGGCTTCAACGGCTTGGTGGAGACCATCGGACCAGCGGCGGCCGGGCATCTGGCGACCTGTGAATTCGTCGACGATGATGATTTCCCCGTCTTTGTTGACGTAATCGACGTCGACCTTATAGAGAGCATGGGCGCGCAACGCCTGATAGACATGGTGGATCATTTCCATGTGCGCCGGGTCGTATAGATTGCCGAGACCCAGGAGGCGTTCGGTCTTGCTGACGCCCTCTTCTGTCAAGGTGGCTGTGCGGTGCTTCTCGTCGATGGTGTAGTCAATTTCCTTGATGAGTTTGGGAATAATCTTGTCGACGCGGTAGTACTTGTCGGTGGATTCCTCGGCGGGACCGGAAATGATGAGCGGCGTGCGGGCTTCGTCGATGAGGATGGAGTCGACTTCGTCGACGATGGCAAACTGGTGGCCGCGCTGAACGCAGTGGGTGATGTCGTACTTCATGTTGTCGCGGAGATAGTCGAAGCCGTACTCGTTGTTGGTGCCGTAGGTGATGTCGGCGCCGTACGCGGCGCGGCGCTGCACGTCGTCGAGGTCATGGACAATGACGCCGATGGTGAGGCCGAGGCCGCGGTAGAGGGGACTCATCCATTCGGCGTCGCGGCGGGCCAGGTAGTCGTTGACGGTCACGATGTGGACGCCGCGGCTGGCAAGAGAGTTGAGAACGGCGGGAAGCGTGGCGACGAGGGTCTTGCCTTCACCGGTTTTCATTTCGGCGATTTTACCGTCGTGCAAAACGAGGCCGCCGATGAGCTGGACGTCGAAGTGCCGCATGTTCAAAAAGCGGCGGCCAGCTTCGCGAGCAAGCGCGAATGCAGGGATGATGGCAGGTTCAAGAGCGGCCTGCATTTTTTCGCGATAAGACGCGTCGGCGGGGTCGGCGTCTTTCAGGCGATCCTGGACTTCATCTTTTAACTTGGCGAATTCGGATTTGAGCGCATCGTCGGAGAGCAACTGCATTTCCGGTTCTTTGGCGCTGATGGCAGCAACGATGGGCTGAAGCTTTTTGATGTCGCGTTCATGCTTGGTGCCGATGAAACTGGCGACCACGCGGTCCAGAATTTTAGCGGCGTCCATGAAGTGTCTGTCGTTTCCCGGGAAAGCTGAGTGTCACTGGCCGCACACACAACAAGCACGGCGCAGGGTACGCAAATATTAATTGTAGCGTTTT
>DASSYL010000028.1:0-7994 GCA_035703315.1 Candidatus Acidiferrum sp.
GGGAAGTTGCGTGTGGAGGACGCGGAACGAAAGGCGATGTTTGGTAATTGAAATTCAGCCGGGTTAAGCAGAACGGAGGAGGCGTGAGGCGCGATCGCGGAAAGATGACTGTGATGGCGACGCTGGTTTGGTTGGTGTCGCGGGTTGAGGTTGAGAAAGAACGGCCTTTCGCCGCGCATGCGGGTAAAGAAGTTGCGCAAGAGCTTCGCCGGAGGGAACGCGCGACTCGGGATCTTTGGCCAGGCATGAAGCAATGATTTCGTCGAATGCCGCTGGGATGGAAGGCTGAAGCTGGGATACGGCATTCGGCGTGGAAGAAAGAACGCGGTTGCAGATTCCTTGCAAGGAATCTGCGTCGAAAGGGCGCGTGCCAGTGATCATTTCATAGAGAACCACACCGAGAGAGAAGATGTCGGAGCGAGCGTCTTGCGGCCGGCCCATGATCTGTTCGGGGCACCAATAAGCCGGAGTGCCGAGCAAGGCGGAGTCGCGGGCTTCGCGGCGAGCAACGCGAGCCATACCGAAGTCGGTGAGCTTCACACGGCCATCAGAGGTGATCAAGATATTGGCGGGCTTGACGTCGCCGTGAATGACGCCGCGCTTGTGCGCAACGTCAAGCGCTTCCGCTGCGTGAGCGATCCATGCGCAGGCGCGAGCAAGCGGCAGGGTACCTTTTTCGAGGACGCGATCGAGCGGAACGCCGTCGACAAATTCCATGATCAGATAAGGCGTTTGCGTGGCTTCCTCGATGCCCATGTCGTGCAGCGTGATGATGTTCGCGTGGGACAGCTGGCCGACGACGCGGGCTTCGCGGAGGAAGCGATCGCGGGCTTCGCCTTGGGCGATTTCGCAGGGGAAGATTTTGACGGCGACGGGGCGGCCGATCATGGGATCGAAGCCGCGAACGACGCGGCTGGTGGCGCCGACGCCGAGAGTTTCAAACAGTTGGTAGCGACCGACTTGCATACGGGGACCTTCCGTTCTGGAGCAAAGGATAGGGCGAAGGGAAGGGAGTACAAATGGAGCGGAAGTCCCGGCGGCAGAAACCATGGTACTAGGAAGAAAATGTCGGTAAATAGAAGAAACCATTAGACTTGTCGCGTCAGCCAGCTGAGCAAGCTATTCCTTGGCGGCGGGCGGAGTTTCGTTGGGTTTGGGCCGGTATTGCGCAAGGGCCGGGGCGGACTGCAAACGTGCGGGAAAGTCGCGGATGAACGACTTCATGGAAGGGTGCCAGAGACCGTTAAAGCCGAAGAAGTACATTTCGTTCATGGCTTGCTGCGCGGGCCAGCCTTCGTAAGCCATGCGATAGGTGGCGACGAAAACCCCGGTGCGATCGTCGCCGAAACGGCAGTGGACAAAGACTTTTTCTTTCGGATGATCGCGAAAAATTTTGAGAAATTGGGCGACCTGATCGTTGCTGGGCGGAGACCAGCCGCTTACGGGAATATTGATGAAGCGGATGCCGAGCGATTCAGCTTGTGCGCGTTCCCACGCAATTTTGCCGGGATCTTCGCCGCGCAAGTCGACGATGGTCGTGATGCCGAGATTCTTTAATTCCTTGATGCCTTCCTCGCGTGGTTGCGCGCCGCGAAAGAGTGAATCGTTGATTTTTCCGCCGTTGGGCAAGCCGTCGAGTTTCAATCTTTCGCCGTACGCGGAACGGAGAACAGGAGTGGAGGGCGGTGGCGAAGTTTGGGCAAGCGTGCGTGTGGAAATAACAGTGGAAAAAATGGCAAGCGCGGAAAAAAAGACGATTGTGCGCGGGAAACGCATATAAAGTTGGATGCAAAGAGTTTAGCGCGAGATTGCGGCGCGAATTCTTCAAAACGGGATGTGCGTCGGCGGAACAGCACCACAAGATATAGACGGTCAGGAAATTAATTGTCCAGATTTTGCGTTTTTCTCTTGACAGGAATTTAGCGCGCGTTGATACTGCGACTCCAGATTCGGGGGAACGTGGAAGCGCCAGCGGACCCAGTCGAGGGAGACCGGATCCGTTTGATTCACGAACCCAGCCGGGTTTTTCGCAAAAACATTCCAGCGCGAAGTAACTGCTCCGCGCTAAGTCAGCGCGAAGTGGCGAGCTTGCTTTCAGGCCAGATTGCATGACGCGGCCGAAGGCGGCTCATTGACGTTTGAGCTCGCTTGAGGGACAGCGACGCTTCGCATGCGGTTGGAATGATTTCAAGAACCGGCGATGGCTTGCGCGACCCGTTGAATCCGTAAGTAACGTAAACGAAACAGGATAGAAGGCGTCTTGACTCGCCACGGCGAGTAGTAAAATAGAAGGGTTCCTCCAGCATCTAATGAGGATCCCGGCGCTGGGAGGAACAGAATGGCAGCAACGGTGAAGCCGGTTATGCAAGGCAAGGCAACGGAGACGAGCGCAGCGGAAAAAACGGCAGGGTTGAAGTTCGAGCGCTTCTTCACCGACGGAAAGATTTCTCCTTTCGACGCGGTGGAATGGGAAAAGCGGACCGCGCTGATTGGAAATGAGAAAGGTGTAACCATCTTCCGCCAGGAAGATGTGGATGTGCCGAAGAACTGGTCGCAGACGGCGACCAACATTGTAGCGAGCAAGTATTTTCACGGAAAGCCGGGCACGCGCGAGCGCGAAGGATCGGTGCGGCAACTGATCGGGCGCGTGGTGAATACGATTGTGCGCTGGGGCCAAGAAGGCGGCTACTTTGCGGATGCCACTTCGCGCGATGCGTTCAAGGATGAACTGACGCATCTGCTGGTCGAGCAGAAGATGGCGTTCAATTCGCCGGTGTGGTTCAACGTGGGCGTGCAGCCGAAGCCGCAGTGCTCGGCATGCTTTATTAATTCGGTGGACGACAGCATGGAGTCCATCATGGGGCTGACGCGGACCGAGGGCATGCTGTTTAAGTGGGGTTCGGGGACGGGGACGAACTTTTCGGCGCTGCGCGGGTCGAAAGAGACTTTGTCGGGTGGCGGGATTGCGTCGGGGCCGGTGAGCTTTATGAAGGGCTTTGATGCATTTGCCGGCGTGATCAAGAGCGGCGGGAAGACGCGGCGTGCGGCGAAGATGGTGATTTTGAACGTTGAGCACCCGGACATCGTTGAATTTATCGAGTGCAAGTACAAGGAAGAACAGAAGGCGCACGCGCTGATTCGCGAGGGCTATGACCCGGCGATTGACGGCGAAGCGTACACGTCGATCTTTTTCCAGAACGCGAACCACTCGGTGCGGGTGTCGGATGATTTCATGCGCGCCGTCGAGCAGGACAAGGATTGGTGGACCAAGAACGTGATCGACGGGCAGCCGGCGGAAAAGCTGCGCGCCAAGGATTTGCTCTACAAGATGGCGGAATCGACTTGGCACTGCGGCGATCCGGGGATGCAATACGACACGACGGTGAACCGCTGGCATACCTGCAAGAACACGGCGCGCATCAATGCCAGCAATCCGTGCTCGGAATATATGTTCCTGGACGATACGGCGTGCAACTTGGCTTCGCTGAACCTGATGAAGTATGTGAATTCAAGCGGCACGTTTGACGTCGAGGCGTTCAAGCACGCGGTGGACGTAACGATTACGGCCCAGGAAATCCTGGTGGACTTTGCCAGCTATCCGACGCCGAAGATTGCGGAGAATTCGCACAACTTCCGCCCGCTGGGATTGGGCTATGCGAACCTCGGCGCACTGCTGATGTCCATGGCCCTGCCTTACGACTCGAACGACGGGCGCGACGTGGCCGGCGCTGTGACGGCGCTGATGTGCGGCGAAGCCTATGCGCAGTCGGCGCGCGTGGCGGAGCGGATGGGGCCGTTCCCGGGCTACGCGGTGAATCGCGAGCCGATGCTGGACGTGATTCGCATGCACCGCGAATCGGTCCGCGGCGTCAACGGCGAAAATGTGCAGCAGCAGCTGATGATGGCGGCGCAGCAGTCGTGGGACGATGCACTGACGCTTGGTGAGTTGCACGGGTATAAAAATTCGCAGGTGACTGTGCTGGCCCCGACGGGACCGATCGGTTTCATGATGGATTGCGATACCACTGGCATCGAGCCGGACCTGGCCTTAGTGAAATACAAGAAGCTGGTGGGCGGCGGCGTAATCAAGATTGTGAACAACACCGTGCCGTCGGCGCTGATGAAACTTGGTTATACGCCGGAACAAACGAGTGAAATCGTTTCGTATATCGATAGCAATGGCAAGCTGGAAGGCGCGCCGCACTTCAAGGCGGAACACCTGGCGGTGTTCGATTGCTCGCTGGCACCCGCAGGTGGCGGACGTTCGATCAACTGGACCGGGCACGTGAAAATGATGGCCGCGACGCAGCCGTTCCTTTCAGGGGCGATCTCCAAGACCATCAACATGCCGGAAGAATCCACGATTGAAGACATCATGAATGCGTATACGGAGTCGTGGAAGCTGGGACTGAAGGCCGTGGCCATCTATCGCGACAATTCGAAGAAGTCGCAGCCGTTGAACGCCGGTGGCGACAAAAAAGAAGACAAAAAGGAAAAGGCCGCTGCAGCAGTCGCGGCGGCAGTGGTTGAACCGATGCAACGCGAACTGTTTGCGCGCGCGCAACGCGAAAAAATGCCGGCGGAGCGGGCCTCCGTGACGCACAAATTCAGTGTGGGCGGCCACGAAGGCTACATCACGGTGGGTCTGTACGAAGACGGGCGACCGGGCGAAGTGTTCATCAAGATGTCCAAGGAAGGATCGACGCTGTCGGGCGTGATGGACGGCTTGGCGCTGACGATTTCGATTGGCTTGCAATACGGCGTGCCGCTCAAGGTGTTCGTGGACAAGCTGCTGAATACACGGTTTGAACCGAGCGGCATCACGGCTAACGCGAACATTCGCTTTGTCTCGTCGGTGCTGGACTACATTGCGCGGTGGCTGGGCGGGCGGTTTATTTCTTCCGACTATTTAAAGCTGAACGGCGCGGCGCCCGAAGCGATCGCCACCGCACCGATGCTGGCTCCGGCGATGCTGCCGGCCATCAAGCCTGCAGATTCTACGAGCTCCGCGGCTTCGAAAACGCCCAGCAACGCGCATGAAGGCGCGCCGACTTGCAGCGAGTGCGGCATGCTGATGGTGCCGAATGGCGCGTGCTACAAATGCGAAAATTGCGGCAGCACGAGCGGGTGCAGTTGAGGGAACGGGGACCACAGGAGCGAGACACGCTATGAGCGCCTCCGCACCCCGCACCGCACTTACACAAAATCCGCCGCCACAAACGCGGGCGTTTCTCCGCATCGTCCGGCACGGCTCCGGACCCGGAGCGGTTTACGTTCTGACCTATCACCGGCTGGACGGATCGAATACAGCGTCAAGGCCGCTGCTGGCCGAAGGCGCACAACCGCTGCTCGATTTGCTCGATCGGATTGGGGTGGACTTCCGCTCGACGGAGGTCCGCGGCGCCCTCGAAGACATTTTGCGACTTGGTTCCGCTAACATCCCCGACTTGTGGCTGAGCGATGAAGAGATCCTACAAAAGGGCTTAGTCGACGGATAACGCTTGGTATTACGCCAAGAAAATTAAAAGACCGGAGAGCCGCCTCTCCGGTCTTTTTGTTTTGGGGCGCGGTCGCTGGAAAATTTCGCGCTAGCGAGGGCGTGGACGAAGCGGCGGACGCGCGGTGAGCAGGCGCGGCCTCATACGCAGGCGCGGACCGATCGGCGGAGGCACCGCTTGCAGCGAGCTGCCGCAGGAAGGGCAGAATTCTAAGCCGGCGTTGGGTCCGGAGAGGTGCGCGCGCAACCAATGGCCGCGAGCGGCGCAAGCCTGATTGATGCACTGAACAGTCCAGCCCGGCAGGTATTGCATGTGCCTCCCCCAGTGGCCGCGCACGCGAGCAGGCCGAGCGACGACCGAAAGCAACAGATGCGGGGGATTGTTGCGCGAGCCAAGTGTGGTGTCAAGACAAAACCACACAAGATATGGGGGCAGGGTTGCGGAAGGCTGTGGATTTTTTTCGCCCACGCCGCCTCGAACCGGGTGACGAATAAGCTTCATACCACGGCGAACAGCAGCCACGAATGCCGTGCTTGTCGGAAGATGGAAGAAAGCAGTCATCGGCGGACCAGCATGCGTACGGAGGAACCATGACCAACACCGGCACGACGTTCGATGTAGGCGGCTCGTTGGGCAGCATGCCCGGCTTGGCCCTGTTTCGGAGCCGCCTGCTGAAAATCGCGGCGGTCGTGCTGATTCTGCTTTTGCTGATGGCCAGCACCACATCCATCCCTACGGGTAATGTGGGCGTACTGACGCTGTTTGGCAGAGTTACCGGAGATGTCCTCGGAGAGGGCATTCACCTCATCAACCCCCTGAAATCCGTGCAGAAGCTTTCCATCCAGACCCAATCGATCAAGGAGAGCGCGAACACGCCGTCTAATGAAGGCCTGATGCTGGCGCTGGATACGTCTTTGCTTTTTCACTTGGATAGGACCAAGGCGGCGCAGGTCTTCCAGACCGTGGGAGAGAACTACGCCGAGAAAATCGTCGAACCCACACTGCGTTCGGTGATACGCGGTTCGACGTCATCGCACACGGCGAACACCCTATACACAAACGCGCGCGAGCTGGTGCAGCAGCAGATTCAGGATGAGCTTACGACGCAACTCGCCTCCCGCGGCATCATCGTGGAAGCGGTGCTACTCAGGGATGTACAGCTGCCGGCCATGCTGAAAAGCTCCATCGAAGCCAAGCAGCAGGCCGAACAAGACGCGCTGCGAATGAACTTCATTCTGCAAAAGGAAAAGCAGGAAGCCGAGCGCAAGAGGATCGAAGCACAGGGCATCGCGGATTTTCAGAAAATCGTGGCCCAGGGAATCAGCACGCAGCTGCTCGAATGGAAGGGAATTGAGGCCACAGAAAAACTGGCGACCAGCAACAACGCCAAAGTGGTGATCGTAGGCAATACCAAGAACGGATTGCCGCTGGTGCTCGAACCGAAGTAGTCCAGCTGAGGATTAGAGCGGCTCGGCCGGCTTTTTCGGTTCGGCGTTTTCCCCAAGTTGGGCCAGCAGCGCGACGACTTTGGCCTTGAGATCCTCGACTTGCGACTTCTTGTCGTTCACTTGCTGTGCGTTGGCGTCGAGCCTGGCTTTACCGTCGGTGTCGTGTGCGTAGTCGGTCTGTGCGTAAAAGGAATCGCTGTCAAGGGCGGCTTTCCGTTGTAACAGGTCCAGCTCATTTTGTGCCTGCGCCAGTTCGCCTTTGGCTCGCTTGATAGCGGCTTCAATTTCGGCCTTTTTCTTTGCCGAGTCGCTGGCCGGGGCGGCGTCGCCTGCCGCAGTCTTTGCGGACGGTGAAGATTCGCTTTCGGATTTGGCCTGGTCCTCGGCAGCAGCTTCAGAAGGGGAGGTCGCGGGCGTGGCGGGCTGAGCGGTTGCGGCCGGAGCTGCCGGCAAATCGTCGTTGGTCAAAGTGCGCGCCGGTTTCGCGGCGTTTTTCCTTTGTTCGCGGGCGCGGCGCGCTGCGTCGGCAACGGAAGGGTTGTCGCTCTGTGACTGAGCCTTTGCGGCGACGGAAAGGAAGCCGAATGAAAACAGCGCAAGCGCCGTAAGGAGAAAACAAAACCGGACGTTTGACAGTTTACAAGCCAACATAGGCGCGTATTCCTCGTATTTGCAGTGCAAACTTCAACATACGCCCCAGTGCCGCCGTTCGCAACGTTAGAAGCTGGGCGCGCTGCGAATGAATCAAGCCCAGCGGCGAAAGGCGGGCAATAGGCTAGGGCCGCTATAATCGTGAGGCTTGTTTGGGGGGAGGGTTTGAAGATTTTCGCCGCCGCGCTGCGCGTTGCTTTGGTCTGGTGTGTCGCGAATTCCTTGGGAGTGGCGTGCCGCGCCGACAACGAACGGCACCTGCCAAGCGCTCCCACGGCACCTAGGCAAGGGCTGACGTCTCCGTTGAAGTTGTGTCCGCCGAGTAGCGTCTCGGTGGTCCAGGACGCGCGATCGCAGATTTCTTCCCAAGGCCCAGAGTCGGTATCGGCCGGGGGGT
>DASSYL010000038.1:0-3312 GCA_035703315.1 Candidatus Acidiferrum sp.
TGGGTACGCATCCCGAATACCAGGTGATCCGGATGAATCCGCGCGGCGGACAGAATGACATTGTGTTGCCTGATGCCGGGGCGACAGATGTGGACGTTACGGCGGACGGGGAGTGGCTGGTGTACTCGCTGCGGGAGAACGGTGCATTGTGGAAGAGCCGGCGCTCCGGCAAGGAACGCATAGAACTGACGGCATCGGCACCCGGAGCGCTTGCGCCGCAGTGGTCTCCGGACGGCAACGAGGTATTGTTCACGGGATTTTTTCTTGCCAAGCGGCCGCAACTCTATGTGGTTCCGAGCAATGGCGGCATCCCACGGGCTTTAGTAAGCGATCCCTCGACAGGGTCTGCGCGATCCGGTGATTGGTCCTCCGATGGAAAATTGATCCTGTTTGATTACTTTGAGGGCGAGGCGTCCGATCTGCGTATCGTGGAAAGGGATTCCGGCAAGGTAGAAACACTGCCGGACTCGCAGGGATTGATTCAGCCGAGGTGGTCTCCGGACGGCAAGTTCATTGCGGCGATCAACAGCAAGACTCACGACATTTTGTTGTACACACTGGCCACCAAGAAATGGTCAGTGCTGGCGGAGTCCACAAACGCGCAAGGCATGCGCTGGTCGGCGGACAGCAACTTCGTTTATTTCCAGGAAATGGCTGACACGGAGCAAGCGGTTTATCGAGTGCGCCTGGGCCGCGCACTGGCCGAAAGAGTTGTCGGCTTCAAAGATTATCTGGGAACGATGGCCTCGCAGTGCCATTTCACCGGCGTGGCGCCCGATGGTTCGATCTACGCGACTGTAGATAGGGGCGGCACAGACATCTACGCACTGGATCTCAAACTTCCTTGAATCTGCTGATTGGGATGTTGCGGTGCTTGGTGGATGTGGCTTGGCCTTAATCCGGCAAGGCCGTTGTCGGTTGGAGTTCCGTCAGCAGGGGAAACGACTGGGGCGGGAGCCAGTTTTTCTCCGCGACGGTTTGCTCTGGCTTGCCCAGTGCTTCGATCATTAGCTTCACGGCGTGCCCGGCCGATGGGGGCATGACTACCGTAGCACTGAGCAATTTGTCGCGTACCCAGGCTTGCCCAGTTTTCGGCAGGCCGTCCACTCCGACAAAGGGAATACTCATCCAGCGGTCGCGTTCCGCAATGCCGCTAACGCTCTGAAAGACTTTACGTGCTGCCAGTGCCATCAGGTCATTTTGGGCGGCCACGAGGTCGACACGAATTTTGTTGGCCGCAGTCAGCTTGAGCCACGAAGTTACGCTGCGGGCCGCTCCTTCTTCCGTCCAGTTTCCACGCAATCCGCTAATACGAATGTTCTGTGGCAGGGCCGACTGCAGGCCTAGCGTGCGCTGCCTCGCGGCAAAATGTTCCGAAGGTCCTTGGATATAGAGTGCGCTGCCACCGCGCGGCAGCAATGCGGCAAATTGCTTTGCCTGGATCCGTCCAATCTCTTCCTGATCCGTTCCCACGGCGAATACCGGGGCCTTGGCGGTGCGCCGCAACTCGGACAGGTAGTCGGGCATGTTGATGAGCACGCACCAGCCGATTCCCGCGCTGCAGGCCGCTCGCGCCACTTGGGGAAGCGCGGTTCCTCCGACCGGTTCAAAGATGACGGCGGCGGGCCGCAACGTGGCGTCGCCCTGAATGGCACGCAGGATTTGCGTGCTCTGGGTAATGGTGTCGTTGCCGGCGAACAGGATTTGGAGGTCTACCGATAAGCCGTCGGCGGCTCGGCGGGCAGAAGCCGCCTGTTCCAGTTGAAAGTCGTTCTCTTCCGTCATCAAAGACAGCAAAATGCGGCGCTTGGTAGCCAAACTCAACTCTCCAGGTCCGGATGAATTGAATTCACGTTCGGTGGGCTTAGAGTACACCCGAGCGAGGCCGGCGTTCATGCGCAGTTTCATCGCGTTGCAAGAACGTGAACCCCGTCACTGCATTGTGCACTATCTTTTTTATATTTAGCGGTATTCAGCACCTGTTCTTCATGACAGGTTTTCGCCAAGACACAATTTTGCGAATCTCCGCCGCAATGAGGCCCCGACTCGTAAACTAAATCGGTAATAGCCCGGGAACGCATTGGTCCGAGAAAATGCCATGAAACGACTTCTAACGTTTTCAGTAATTTTGGTTATGTTGTTTGGTGCAGCGCTAATCGCCACACCCAGTGCTTTTGCAGAACCACAACGCAAAGGCAGCAGCACCCTTAGCGGCGTCGTACTCGGTCCGAACGACAAACCGGTCGCTCGCGCCGTGATTACTTACCAATCTTCAGCCGGCAGCGCGCCACACGTCGTGCGCACCGATGCACACGGCCGCTTTAGTGTGTCCAAACTCCCCGCGGACAATTACGATCTTCGCGCGTCGGCCAACGGCATTTTTTCGGAATGGCACAAAAACGTCTCTATCCGCTCGGGCGAAACGCATACCGTCACCCTTCATCTGATCTATGCCAAGCAAATGCCTAAACCCGGAACCATTACCGCAGGCAAGACACAGTAAAGTGACATTCTGAGATTTCCTTCGGGATGGGCTTTCTTTTGTGCGGTGCGCACTTGCCCGAGAAAGCCAGTTTTGCCACCATCAATATCCTTGATGAAACGCGTCGCGGGTAGCCTGGTCGTATTGTTGCTGATCGCACTGCCGCACCGTCTCTATTCGCAAACCTCTCGACCAAGCAGCAAGTCGCGTACCCCGGAATTTACTTTTAAGGTCGTGCACGCGTTCCCGCACGATCCTGCGGCGTTCACGCAAGGACTAGCATGGCGGGGCGGATTTCTATATGAGGGTACCGGCCGCAAAGGCTACTCCTCCTTGCGCAAGGTGCGCCTGGAAACCGGCGAAGTGATAAAGCAGATCGATCTCGGCCCGGAATTTTTCGGAGAAGGCATCACTTTCTACAAAGACGAGATCGTCCAGCTGACCTGGCTGTCAGAAACCGGCTTTGTCTATGACGCTACTGACTTTCGGCTGCTGCGGCAGTTCTCTTACCAAGGAGAAGGCTGGGGCTTGACGACAAATGGAAACGAGATCTTCATGAGCGACGGAACGGCCGAGATTCGCGTCCTCGACGCCACCATGGTCGAAAAGCGGCGCTTCACGGTGCGCGACGGCGACAAAAAGATCGATCAGTTGAACGAACTCGAATTCGTGGAAGGAGAAATCTTCGCCAATATCTGGCAGACCGATCGTATCGCGCGCATCTCGCCGCAGACCGGAAAAGTGCTCGGCTGGATTGATCTCCAAGGCTTGTTGAGTCCGATGTATCGCCGCGAGGGCCGGGCCGTGCTGAATGGCATCGCCTACGATCC
>DASSYL010000245.1:0-2267 GCA_035703315.1 Candidatus Acidiferrum sp.
AGTCCCCACGGCGCCGTCAGAATTAGGGCCAGAAGGTGTTTTCTCATGTTCTTTTGGCAGCCGATACCTCACGCTGGTTCCGCCGAAATGCGGTCATAAATCACGCTTCCGCTCTTCGCTCGTATTGTCGGCAATCGGTGACACCCTCCAGATGGGACGCATGTGAGACAACTACCAGCTACCGACATGCCGGTGAAAACCGCTACCCAGACTTCGGCGGATCAGGCGCGCAGGAATTAGCGCCTGCAAGAGGATTTTGGGCTTTCCAGAGACTGCGCTTTGGATTCTTCGTCGGCGACATCGCATTGTACAAAGAGGCACGTTAACCGCGGTTGGCGAGTCACGCGCTAATGAGTGTATGTTTCAGCGATGCGTCGGCGCGCCGAGCTCACAATATGAGCACTCCGCACTGAAGAAACGAAAACCCCACAGCCGTTGCAACCAGAATATGGACTCACCCACGTAAGGTTAGCGTAAGTGTCATATGCGAAAATGTTGCCCTCAATTTTCAATGCATTGCGCGAATCAGCGCTTTGGAGGCTTATGCTGCGTAGATTTCTGCCGGCGGTTACGTTGTTCCTGATGTCTTGTTGGGCCTTCGCCGCCACGAAGGAGATGGAGTCGGGCGCGAACGCGCCGGTCGAGCAAGTCGATGTGGTGTGGGTGGTGATTTTTGTTATCGGCTTTTTCGCCATGATCATCGGCTTTTTCGTCTATCTGTGGTGGCTGGAAAAGAAGAAACAGAGGGCCGGCCAGAAGTAATCAGCGATCGTTTAGATTCCCCAAAAAACCCCGCAAGAGCGGGGTTTTTTGTTGCGCGGGGCCGTGGCGTTCGGCCGTCTTTAGCTTTGGTCGGGTTTCCCGGCCTGTCCTGGTAAGCGCTGGCGGTATCATCCTGAGCAGCAATGCCGTGAACAGTGAACAGTGAACGGTGATCGGTGATCGCTAACTTCTAAAACCAATCCCATCCACCTACGGCTCACTGCGTACTGCTCACGGCAATCCGCGAATTGATTCCGAACGAGGTGAGCCCATGGACTTCATGTTTACCCCGGAACAGTTGCGCTGGCGCGGGATAGCGCGCGATTTCGCGAGGGACGTCATACGGCCCGACGTGCTGCGTCGCGACCGCCTGGCTACTGCCGTGGAGCGCATACCCTGGGACTGGATCCGCCAGGCGGACAGAGTCGGGTTGCGCACGCTCGGCGTGCCCAAGGCATGGGGTGGCGCAGGCGCGGACATCCAGACGCTGTGTCTTGCCGGTGAGGAATTGAGCGCTGGAGATCTTGGCTTCGCCGTAATCATGGATCAGTGCTGGAAGATCGCGCATATCTTCAGCGATGCGATGACACCCGAGCAGCAGAAGAAATTCATTCCGCCATTCGTCTCAGACCCCGAGGCGACGCTCGCTATCGGATTCACGGAGGTCGGGGCGGGCTCCGATCACCAGGGCTATTACGATTCCCCCGACGTCGATTTCCGCACAATCGCAGTGCGCGAAGGCGACAACTACGTCATCAATGGCACCAAGCGCTACGTTTCGAACGGGTGCATGGCGAAACTATATTTCATCATTGCGCGCACCGATCCAACACGTTCCCTCTTCGAGGGCGGGAGCGTTTTCGTCATTCCATCGGACACGCCCGGATTCCGGGCCGGATTCTTCCACGAGAAAAGCAGTCAGCGGCTGGCTACGAACGGCACTTTCCATCTGGAGAACTGCCGCGTGCCGGCGGATCACCTGCTGGGCGGGGAAGGGCTCATGGCCCGCCTGCGCGCCGATTTCATGTGGGGCAGCAAGGCCGAAGCCGCAGCGACTGCGCTCGGCGTGGGTCGTGCCGCATACGAATATGCGATGGAGTATGCGAAGCAGCGCGTACAGGGCGGGAAGCCCATCGTTGAGCAGCAGGCGGTAGCGCTGATGCTCGCGCAGATGGCGATGAAGCTGGATGCCGCGCGGACGCAGATGTGGAAGGCCGCTTGCCTGGCGGACCGCAGGCAGCCCGAGGCCAGGGTGCTGGGCTTGCTCGCCAAAGTCAACGCGTCGGAGACCGCATTCGAGGCGTGCAAGCTGGCTTCAGAGGTGCTGGGTGGCGCTTCGATCATGCACGACCACCCCGTGGAGAAATATCTGCGCGATGCCGCGAGTTTTCTGCATTCCGACGGGACGAACCAGCTCTGCCTGCTCCGCGCTGCCCGCGCTTTGTCCGGGAGCTCGGACGCAAGCCTGTTCGGGTTCTAAGAGTCGGAGACTAGAGACTGGAGAC
>DASSYL010000540.1:0-10978 GCA_035703315.1 Candidatus Acidiferrum sp.
ACCGCGCGCTTCTTCAACTCGGGATCTTTTTCACTTCTGGCAATCGCCACCAGGCCTTTGGCGTTGCCGCTGATGAAGTAAGCGTTCAGCACTTCTTCCTTCAGGCCGCGGTCGGTTTCCTTGGCATAGATGGACTGTAAAACGTCGGTCTTGCCCATCAATCCGAGATTGCGAATCGCGACGCGGCGCAACTCCGGGTCCTTTTCGCCCTCCGCCGCCTGCACGATTTTTGCGGAGTCACCCGCCAGGAAAAATGCCTGCAGAATCTCGCGGCGCGATTCGGTGGATGCGTCTGCCGAATACAACTGCTGCAGTTCGTTAATTCCGCCGGTTAAGCCGAGCTTTTGAATTGCATCGCGCTTTGCGGACTCATCCTTTTCCGTTTTAGCGATTTTGAACAAGCCATCGCGATTGCCCGAAACCATGTAGCTCTGGATGACCGCGCGTTTCACGGAGGAATCGCTGGTGCTGGAATAAATGTTGGCCAGCACGGTTGCCGCGCGGCTTCCGCCGAAGATGCCCAGGTATTCGACGGCTTTGCGCTGCAGCTCGGGATTGCTTTGGCCTTGCGCGATTCTTCCCAGAACCGCTTGCGACTCGGCGGAACCATTCTGCGCGATGACAAACAGGATCTTAGCTTTCTCCTTTGGTGTGCCGGCGCCGCTGAGCATCTTCTCGGCAACTTGTAGACCACGCTGGGGATCGCTGTTCATTAGACCCTGCAACGCCAGACCTCTCAAATCTCCGTCGCTTTGGGACTCTGGATTAGACGCTTGACCGGAACGGTTTCTGACTTCGATTTCCAGCGCTTCGGCGTCCTTCTTCCACTTGCTCGTCGGAAACCGTTTTTTCAATTCCGCGATCGTGGTGAGCGCCGCCTCCCGTTTCCCTTGCTGGTTCTCGGCGTAGGCCTTCCAGTACATTGCTCCGTCGACCAGCTGTCCGTTCTCGTGAACTACATTGTTAAATCGTTCTTCGGCCCTCGCGTATTTGCCGTCGTCCAGAGCTTCACGGCCGTCGTCGTACATCTCCTGGATACGATCGATCCGTTCCTGCTCTCGGTCTTTCTTCTCCTGTTCGCGATCGCGCGCTTCCTGTTCCCGGTCGCGTTTTTCCTGCTCGCGCTCGCTGCGATCCTGTTCGCTCTCGGCGAAGGCGTTTGGTTCCTGCCCGGCGAATGCCGGATTCGCCGGATGCGCGAATGATTTTGCGGACCATGCCGGAGCTGCCGCCAAACCGAAAACCAGTCCGCCGATAATGCCTTTGCGCATTCCGTCTACGATGCTCTTAGCCCAAACAGTCATACCTTGTTCCTCTCTTTTGCCATCGAATCGGTCTGCGCAGGCTGGGACTTTCTTCCTGTTTCGGCCGTTCGCAATTCTTGCCGGACCACCCGGACCTTCAACAAGATTCCGTGCTCGGCGATGCGCTTCTGGATGGAATCAAACTGCGCCGGGGTGACTTCCGCCGGGCTGTTGGCCACATCCATCAGCACGCGTTCGAGTTCATCGAGCGTGCTGGCCATGGCGTTGTCGCCGCCTTCGAGCGCCGTCTGGCGGTACAAACGGTTCTCTTCCACCAGACTTTCCGCGCGCTTTTGTTCCGCGGAAATGTTGATCAGCTTTTTGCCGCTGTCAGCGGGCGACGCATGCGAAAGCTCAACCAGCACCATTTCGGATTTGCCGAGGTGGTCGCCCACAGCCACAATCAGCACGCGCTCGCGAACTTTTTCCGCGCTGGCGGCTTCGACCGCAGTCTCGCTGCCGCCAGTATTGCCGGGTCCGACTTTTTTGCCCGCAAAAAATGCCGCGATCACCAGCGCCGCCATTGCGCCCGCTACCGCCAGACGCTGCGGCACAAAAAACGTTTGCCACCAGCCCGCGCGCTTCTCCGGCAGGCGCGGCGCAATCTGCCGCCAAACCCGCGTGCCATAGTCCTCGCCCGGATCGGGCACCGGCATCGCGTCCAGCGCGGCGAACACTTCTTCCAGTCGTGCCAGTTCCGCGCGGCATTCGGCGCACTCCTTCAAGTGAGCAGCCATCGCCTCACGGCCTTTCGCATCGCCTTCGCGGTAAGCAAACAACTCATCTTCCGTTGCGTGTTTCATAATTCCGTTCCCGTCATTCGGTTCCGACGGCGCGCGCCGCTCCGCGAGCTTCCGCGAAGGGCTGCAGCGCCAGCCGCAATTTCTGCACCGCGCGAAATACCGTGTTCTTGGCCGCGCTAGTGTTCGATTTCAGCACTGCCGCAATTTCTTCTATTCCGCAGCCGTCCCAGTGCCGCATCACGATTGCCGTACGCTCCGCCGGCGTCAGTGTGTCCAACGCTTCTTTCATCTTTGCCGCCAGCTGCGCGCTGCCTGCGAGCCGTTCCGGCGAAGGCGCCGCATCTTTCACTTCGCTCAGCGGGTCGGATTCCGGCTCGCCCTCGGCAATGCGTTTCGGCTGCTCGCGCCGCGAATCCTCGCTCTTGCGTTGGCGCAGCCGGTCGATCGCGTAGTTCGCGGCAATGCGGTAAACCCACGTGCCAAAATTGGCGTTGCCGGCAAACTGCCGCAGCTTCTGGTACGCGCGTAAAAACGCTTCTTGCACCACTTCCTCCGCATCTTCCTTATTGCCGGTCATGCGATACGCCAGCCGATACACGTACTGGCTGTGTCTTTCGACGAGCAGGCGATATGCGTCGCGTTCGCCCGAGAGCGTTCGCTCCACCGCCACCGCGTCGCTGATCGCCACGCTCCTAGCCTGTTCGCCGTTCGCTCGCATTCTCACAATTAGACAGGAAACGCCTTCTGCGGTTAGGTCGGAGCCAGGGGCCAGGAGTCAACCCAGCCCTCGCCGCCGCTAAGGTATCACCTTGAAGGGATAGGGTTTATCGGATTTCGCGGTCGTAGTGGTTCGCAGAACTATGATTTATTCGTATCGCAGTGCCTCGACCGGATTGAGGAGTGCTGCACGCCTGGCCGGTACCCAGCAAGCCGCCAAGGACACCCCAAAAAGCAGTGCAACGACGCAGAAATAAGTAATCGGGTCGGCAGCGCTAATAGCAAACAGCATGGTACCCATCAACCGGGTCAGCACCAAAGCGGCCGCGAGGCCGATAGCCGTCCCGAGTGCCGCCATTGCGGTTCCTTGAGCGAGCACCATGCGCAGCACTTCGCTACGCTGAGCCCCCAGCGCAATGCGCACGCCGATTTCCTGCGTGCGCCGGCCCACAACGTAGGATACGACTCCGAAAATACCGACGCTAGCGAGCAACAACGCGACGGCTGCGAAAATTCCCAGCAGCGTCATGGAGAAGCGGCGCTCGGCGAGCGAGTTCGCGATGATTTGGTTCATGGTCTGCGCGCCGAAAAGAACTTGTTGGCTGCTCCTCTCGGCGCTCGCCCGCTGCAACGATTCAAAAACCGGCGACGAATCTCGCGAGCGCACCAGAACGCTCACCCCGGACGCCGATTGCGCCATCGCTTTATCCGGCAACTGCATGAACGGCGTGTAGAGTTGCGCCTGCAGCGACTCTTTGTCGGTGTCCAGGCTCCACTGTTTTACGTGTCCCACCACACCGACAATTTCGACCACTTGATCCGTGCTATTGATGTGCAGGCGCTTGCCGACCGGATCCTCACCGGCAAAGAACTTTTGCGCGAGTGCGTCGTCGATCACTGCAACCCCAGTTGCGCGTTCGTCATCCTGAGAGTTAAAAAAACGGCCGCTCTTGAGTGGAAGGCCCATCACCTTCATGTAATCCGGCTCGACCACATAATTCAGCGCCCAATTCATGTCATTCGCGCTGGCCGGTTTTGCCTGGCCATCGATCCAGAATTGCCATTCATCATCGGAACTCAACGGAAGGGCGCCCCAGGAGAACGAAACCGCCTGCACGCCTGGAACGCTCTGAAAGTCTTCGTGGACTTCACGAAGCGCGGCGCGAACCGCACTGGCATCGGCCTGCGCCATCGTGGTCGGCAGCGCGAATCCAAAAGTCAGGACATTCTTCGCATCAAAGCCTGGACTGACGTTCCAGAGCGCGGACAGCGTACGAATCATCAGTCCGGCACCGATCAACAGAACCAATGCGAGGGCCATTTCCGCCGCCACCAGCGCACGCTGCACACCATGGCGCGTACCGCTGGTGCCTCGACCACCTTCCTTAAGTGCGGCATGCGGTCCGGACTTGGTCGTTTTCAGGGCGGGCAGCAGACCGAAGCAGATTCCCGCAAGCAGCGACACGGCCGCCGCAAAGGCCAACACCCGCGCATCAACTCCAACTTCTGCCGCGCGCGGTAGTGTCGCTGGCAGGATTCGCAGCGCGGCTTTTGTCCCAATGGCTGCGAGCAAGACGCCGAGAGCTCCGCCAATGGCCGCCAACAAAAGACTCTCGGTCAGGAGTTGCCGGAGAATTCGTCCGCGGCCAGCGCCCAAGGCCATACGAACGGCAAATTCATGAGTTCGTCCGGTCGAACGCGCCAACAGGAGGTTGGCCACATTGACGCAAGCGATCAGCAACACGAATCCGACTGCTCCAAACAGCAGCAGAAGAAATGGCTGAACGTTCCCAAGCACGAGTTCGCGCAACGGAATCAGCGCAGCTCCGATTCCCTTGTTAACATCGGGATACGCTGTGGCAAGATTCTGCGTTACGCGTTCCATGTCGGCGCGAGCCTGTGTGACCGTTACACCCGGCTTCAAACGGCCGATACCGTGAAAGCCAAGTCCCGCGCCGCGATTCATCAGGATTGGATTGCTCCACTGCCCGATGGGCACATAAAGCTCCCGGGTGCGCAAGGATCCCAGCAAATCAAAATTGGCCGGAACCACGCCGATGATGGTGTAAGCCTTGCCGTCGAGCGTAAGACCCTTCCCCACAACGTCTGGCGCTGAACCGAATTTGCGCTTCCAGAAGCCGGCAGTAATCATGACGTTGGGAGCTGCTCCCACGAGGTCTTCGCCGGGCGCAAAGCCGCGGCCGATCACCGGAACGACGGCGAGCTGGCGAAAAAAATCGGAACTCACAAACGAGGCATCCACCTGCTCGGCTTCGCCGAGCCCGGTCAAGATGAACGAGGTACCGCGCTGCATAGCCATCGAAGAGAACGTCTGATTGTCCTTTTGCCAATCCAGAAAATTCGCAAACGAAACCGAGCCGGTTGCGAAATTCGGCTTGCTCTCATGCAGAGTGACGAGTTCCTCGGGATGCGGATAAGGCAGCGGGTTCAGCAGTACTCCGTTCACCACGGAAAAAAGCGCTGTGTTCGCACCAATTCCCAACGCCAACGTCAATACAGCCACGGTCAGGAATCGCGGGCTCTTCCACAGAACGCGCAGGCCATACACAGCGTCTTCCAGCAGGTCGCGCCACCAGCGGCCGCCCCACACATCCTGCGTGACTTCACGGATGAGCAGGAAATTTCCCAGCTCCCGCCGGGCGGCTTGCGCCGCCGCAGCTTTCGATTCGCCGCGTTGAACGCGATCCTCGGTGGCCATCGCCAGATGAGCCTCGAGCTCGTCGTTGAGTTCTTCTGTTCGGTGCTTGCGACTGAACCAGCGAAAATTCATGGCTTCGTCTCGGTCTCAACGGAATCCAGCACTCCCGCGATGGCTTCGGTCAGCTTCCGCCAGCGCGATCGCTCGTGAGCAAGCTGCCGCTTTCCCGCGGCAGTCAAGCGGTAGTATTTCGCGCGTTGCTTCTTCTCGGACAATTTCCACTCGGAAGCGACCCACTTCTGCTTTTCGAGCCGATGCAGTGCCGGATACAACGATCCGGTATCGGCTTGCAGTATTTCGCCGGATCGTGTTCGGATGGCCAGGCTGATGCCGTAGCCGTGCTGCGGACCCCACTGCAGCGTCTGCAGGATCATCAGGTCCAGAGTTCCCTGCAGAAGTTCAATGCGGTTTTGATACTGCTGTTTTGCCATTCGCCCAATCCTCGCGCCGCCATGGCAGTAGAAAGACTACATCCATAGATGTAGAGTGTCTACCTCCTACGGCCTCGCCGTCAAGATGCGATATCATGATTTGCTGCGAAAGGGGATTCGCTTGATTCCACGCTACACCCGCGAAGAGATGGGGCGCGTCTGGAGCGACGCCAACAAATACTCAAAGTGGCTGGAGGTAGAGCTGGCTGCTACCGAAACGCTCGCCGAGGCCGGCCAGGTGCCCGCCGAAGCCGCTGCGGCCATTCGCGCCAAGGCCAAGGTCGACGCCGCCCGCATCAACCAACTCGAAGCCAAGGTCAAACACGACGTCATCGCCTTTACCATGAACGTCGGCGAATCCGTCGGCGATCCAGCCGCTGCGCGCTGGCTTCATTACGGTATGACTTCGAACGACGTCGTGGATACCGCACAGGCTTTGCTGGTTCGCGACGCGTCACGTCTGATCGAAGCTGCACTTGTGAAATTCAGCTACGTACTCGCCCGCCGCGCGCAGGAGTTTCGCCACACGCCACAAATTGGCCGCACGCATGGTGTGCACGCCGAGCCCATCACTTTCGGCTTGAAGGTCGCCAACTGGTACGCTGAAAATCAGCGCAACATCGAACGCTTTGCGGATGCTGCGTCGCAAATGCGCATCGGCAAAATTTCCGGCGCGGTCGGCAATGCCTCGCATCTCGGCCCGGAAATCGAAGAGCGTATCTGCCAGCGACTCGGCCTCGATGTTGCGCCGGTAGCCTCCCAGGTGATTCAGCGCGACCGCCACGCACACTACCTCAGCACGCTGGCGCTGATCGCCGCCACGCTGGAAAAAATCGCCATTGAGATTCGCCATTTGCAGCGCACCGAAGTCCGCGAAGCCGAGGAGCCGTTCGGCGGTGAACAGCGCGGCAGCTCCGCCATGCCGCACAAGCGCAATCCGGTCACGTGTGAGCAGATCAGCGGCCTGGCGCGCATCGTGCGTTCGAACATGATTGCCGCTTATGAAAACATCGGCCTGTGGCACGAGCGCGACATTTCGCACAGCTCAGTCGAGCGCATCATCCTTCCCGATTCCACCATTCTCATTGACTACATGCTCGCCAAAACGACTGCCGTCGTCGCCGACATGCGCGTTTTCCCCGAACGCATGAAGCGCAACCTCGACGCCACGCAAGGCCTGGTTTTTTCGGGGCAGTTGCTGCAGGACTTGGTGGAAAAAGGCATGCCCCGCGATGAGGCCTACAAAACCGTGCAGGAAAACGCCATGGCTGCGTGGGAAAGTGACACCAGTTTCCGCGAACGGGTCGGCAAAGATCCCCGCGTCACCAAATATCTCGACGCCAAAGCCCTCGAACACGCGTTCGACCTGCAGCGCCACCTGCGCTACGTCGACGCCATCTTCGCCCGCGTCTTCAGCGAAAAGACCACTGCCACAAAAGCCTGAAGCTGGTGTCTCAGAGAAACAGAAGCGCCCCAATCGCGCGAACGATGGGGCGCCTTTTTCACCTCTTCTGAATCCGACTTGCGCCCGATTCAGCTGCGGAGGCGGAAAGTCAATTATTCCACGCGCTGCACATAGCGCGCTTCCGAAGTGTCCACACGAATCTTATCACCTTCGTTCACGAACGGGGGTACGGGAACCACCAGTCCTGTTTCCAGAGTCGCCGGCTTCATCACCGAACTGGCCGTAGCTTTCTGAATCGTGGGCTCGGTCTGGGTCACGCGCAGGTCCATGGTGTCCGGCAAATTGATGCCGATCGCTTTTTCGTCATGAAATTCCACTTTCACTACGGTGTTCGGCACCAGGTAGT
This sequence comes from Candidatus Acidiferrum sp., assembly GCA_035703315.1. Lineage (GTDB taxonomy): Bacteria > Acidobacteriota > Terriglobia > Acidiferrales > UBA7541 > Acidiferrum. Next base: position 7,726 of record DASSYL010000540.1, read on the forward strand.
ACGTGGTTTCGCCCAGTTCCTCGCGCGACATTTCCATCTGTTCGTAGCTTTGTGTATTCATGAAGTGGAAGCTGTCGCCTTCGCTGTACAGATATTCGAATTCGATTTCGTCCAGGATGGCTCGTTCCACGAACTCTTCCGCGCGAAAGCGGTAGTCAATCATCGTTCCGGTGCGCAGGCTTTTCAGCCGTGTCTGCATCGAGCCGCGTTTGTTGCCCGGCGTGCGGTGGTCGGTGCTGAACACCGTATATAGTTCGTTCTCGTGCAGAATAACCATCCCCGGGCGGAGTTGTGTCGCTTTAATGCTGCTCATATTCGTCCAATACCTTTGGCTTGAATTTCGGAAATTCCAGCTTGCGGACTCTCAGCTCAGGGCTTGCAAGTACAAGCCTTGAAACTCGTCTGCGGTAGAATGCCAGTGGAATCACCTGCCTGCAGGGCAGGCGCGACGCACTGAGGCAAACAACACGTTCAGCGCGAAAAATCAGTATAGATGCGGCGCCACAGTCGGGTCAATCGAGGTTACTACGAATCCAGCTCAGGAATGACCGTGCCCTGTCCGGCCACCATCCGCCAGGTTTGGCCGCTCCTGGCGTAAACGTGCAGAAAGCGCGACCTTACTTCATTGACTGTGCCCTGGAGCTCGGCCTTCATTTCGGTCCAGCCGGTCACCGTTCCCGCGTCACCATGGACTTGTACCGAAAGATCGTGCGGCACGACTTGGTGAAACTTGAGCGCGCCCGATCCCAAGTACTTCAACAGTTCGGACCGGACAATCACTCCGCCCATAAAATCGTTCAGGAAAAATTGCTCGGCCAGGATCACTTCTAGCGCCGCCACGTCGGACGCCAGCAGCGCCGCGTCATACCGGCGCTCGAACGCCAGCAATTCTTCCGTTCCCGGATCAAGCGATATCGCGGTCTGCGGCATAGAGCCTCCCATGACCACACAAAGGATTGGATGCGGCCTCAGTCCGCGGGTTTTGTCTTTTTTCTGTCTGCCGCCGCGCCGGCCATGATCTTCTCAATCTCAGCCGGATCGCGCGGCAATCGCTTGCTCAGCAGCTCATAGCCGGTATCCGTAATGAGCACGTCGTCCTCAATCCGCACGCCGAGATTTTCTTCTGGAATGTAAATCCCCGGCTCCATCGTCACCACCATCCCGGGCTCCAACGGCTTGCAATACGCGCCGGGGTCGTGGACATCGAGGCCAATGTTGTGGCCCAGCCCGTGAATGTAGTACTGGCCGAGTTTTTTCCCGTGCAGATCTTTCCCGTGCGAATTGATGTACTCGAATGAAGTCTTGTACACACTTTTATCGCCGGTCTTGCACAAAGTCATGCCCGGCTTCAACTCGGCCAGCGCAGCGTTCTGGGCTCCCAGCACGATGTCGTAAATCTCCCGCTGCCGCACCGAAAATTTGCCATTCGCCGGAAACGTACGCGTTATGTCCGCCGAATATCCGGAGTACTGCGCACCCACGTCGAGCACCACGATGTCGCCGTCCTGAATTTTGCGGTCCAGTTTGTCGTAGTGCAGCGCCGTCGAATTCGGCCCCGCGCCCACAATCGGCGCATAGCCTTCCGCTTCCGATCCGCCCATTGCGTGCACTTCCACCATCTTCGCGGCAACCTGGTATTCATAGACTCCGGGCCGCATCATCCTCATCGCCGCAAAATGAGCATCCAGGGAAAGCTCGATCGCCTTACGCAAAAACGCGATCTCCCCCGGTGATTTGATCGTGCGCAGCGCTTCAATATTCCCGCGCACGTCTTTCAGCTTGATTTGTGGCTCCGCCATCTGCAGCCAGTCGACCACTGCCTTTTCATGCGGGTAACCGCCGTTTTCTTTTTCATACGGCAACATGGTATAGAAATTGACCGGGTAAAACTTAGCCAGCCGCTCCACCGCGGCGCGCATTTCGCCGAACGGCTGCACCGTGGCAAAGCCTGTCCGCGCGCTGATGTCCGCGTCCGTCGGCGACATGCGCAAACCGTTCCATTTTTCTTTCTGTGGATCTTTGGCCGGCAAAAACAGGATTTCTCGCGGACCGTTCCACGCGTCATGCTCTCCGCTCTTCGCAGTCGGCACAATAATCAGCCCGGCGCCTTCCTCGTTGTGGCCGGTCAGGTAATAGAAATTATCTTCCTGAGCGAACACGTACGATTGCGAAGATTCCTCGCGTCCGGTAAGTCCCCACAAAATCACCGGCCCATCGACTTGCGCCGCAATCTTCGCGCGCCGCGCCGCATACACCTCGTTCGGCTCGCGCTCCCGCCGCTGCTGCGCCGGGCTACAAACCGCCAGCGCACCGTTCATCACCATCAAAATCACCATCCACCGCGCAAACGGCGACCGCGCCACTTTTCCGTTCATTCAGGACTCCGGCCAGGGAGATTATTCGGCGCCCGCCGTAGAGAAGCGGGCCCGGTCTGCGACACCAGCAAAGGGCAACCGCATCATTCTATAGGAAGAACGCTATGGGAAAACGAACTTTGCAAGCGCCGGGCGCGCGCTCGCATTGCTTCACAGATTCTTCCGAAGCTCCTTAGGCTTTTTACCCGTCCGGTCAGAAAGCAGCCAGTCCACCCGCGAAGCGATATCTTTCTTCGAGGCTTCGCCGAGGATGCGGAATACCGGTGAGCCATCGCGATCGAAAATCACGGTCGCTGGGACCACATTCCCGAGCTCAAACTGAGCCAATGTCGCCGCCGTCCCACCGGTAAACACCGGAAGCGTAATTTTCTTTTTCTCGATGAACCGCGGGATCTTGGACCGCGACGGCTCATCGTCCAGTGATACCGCCAGGAAAATCACATCCCTTTCCGCGAGTTCTGGCGCCAGCTTGTTCAGCATCGGCATCTCTTCCCGGCACGGGAAGCACCATGTCGCCCAGAAATTCAGCACCACAACTTTGCCCTGATATTCCCCCAGCGAATGAGATTTACCAGTGAGGTCGACGAAAGTGAGCGTTGCCGTGGCGGGCGCCTGGGCATTTGCCGCTGCGCCAGTAGCAAAAATCACAATCAAAAAGAGGCCGGTGAGTCGCGGCAGTCTTCGCATAAACAGTTCACCTTCAAAAAAGTGGGCCTTAGAAGTGATGCGAAAGCACCGCGATGATGGTGTAATCGGCGAACGCTGCGTCGCCGTGTTTTCCGTTAGCAATATCCGGCACGCTCCGCCGCCGGTTGCGCTCCACGGCCCACGGAGCGTTGAGCGAAACCGTCTCTCGCCGGAAGCTGTACATGATCCCC
>DASSYL010000572.1:0-11212 GCA_035703315.1 Candidatus Acidiferrum sp.
TATTCCGAGTAGAAGATCGCAACGCCCGACGGCCGGGCAACCGACGGCAGACCAGCCGGCCAACGTGCCGAATGCGTCTTCCGACCAGCCACCTTCGAACTGAATTTGTGCTGCCGACGCTAAGGTGAGAATGAATACAGAGCAGCCTCGGAAATACTCGCGCCGCAAATTCGTTCAATCCGCGGGAGCCATCGCCGCCTTGGCTCCGGCAGCCGCAGTGGCGCAAGAAAAAACACAGGACAGTTCGCTGCCGGCGGGTTTCGCAAAGCTGAAACCGCTCGGCGCGCGCGTGAAGCCGATCACTTCGGAAGAGTATCGAGCGCGAATTGAGCGCGCACAGCAACTTCTCGCCGAGCAAAATCCAAAACTCGATGCGCTGTTCATAGCGCCGGGAACTTCTCTTTATTACTTCACCGGCGTGCGCTGGTGGCCGAGCGAGCGACTACTGGGCCTGGTGATTCCGCAAAAAGGCCAGCCCATCGTGGTGTGTCCGGGATTTGAGGAGGGGAGGTTTCGCGAGCAGCTGCGCTTCCCTGCTGAAGTGCGCGTATGGCAGGAAGACCAGAGCCCGACCAAAGTTGCGGCAACGGCATTGGCCGACCGAGGGCAGCGTACCGGGCGCATTGGCGTGGAAGAAGCGACGATGTTCACCTTCTACGACCATTTGCGGCAAGCGGCTCCGGGGTTTCAGTTCGTTTCCGGGGATCCTGTGACGATCGGGTGTCGCGGCGTAAAGTCGCCGCATGAATTGGAGCTGATGCGGCTGGCCTGCGAAGCGACGTGCGACGTGTATCGGGCTACCTTTGCGTCGTTAAAGGAAGGTCTGTCGCAAAACGATGTTTCGGGAATGGTGGAAGCCGCCTACGCGCAAATGGGTTTGCGCGGAGACGCTATGGTGCTTTTCGGATCGTCGTCCGCCCTTCCACACGGCAGCGTCAAGCCCCGCACACTGCGCGAAGGCGACGTGGTGCTGATCGACGACGGATGCAAGGTGGAAGGTTACTCCTCCGATGTGACGCGCACCGGAGTTTTCGGCAAGCCTTCCGAGAAAATGCAACGCACGTTTGAAGCTGTGCGGAACGCGCAGGATGCGGCGCTCAATGCGGCACGCAAAAGTCGGCTCAGTGGAACTGTAGACGACGCGGCACGCGGAGCGATTGCGTCAGCCGGTTACGGCCCGGACTACAAATTCTTCACGCACCGCTTGGGACATGGAATCGGACTCGACGGGCACGAGCATCCTTATTTGGTGCGGGGCAGCAAGACCGTGCTGCTTCCGGGAATGACCTTTTCCAACGAGCCTGGTGTCTATATTCCGGGCGAATTTGGACTGCGCTGCGAAGATTTGATGGTGGTTTCCGAGGACAGCTCGGCACAATTGCTAACTCCGGGATTTCAAGTCTCTCTCGAAAAGCCGCTCGGCTGACGGCCGGCAACCCGCTCATTTACTTTCGCGAAGCCTCTCACAGAAATCGACGATGCGGGATTCGGCCCAAAAGCGCTCGCCGCCAGATTGATTTGAAATGAAAGAGCAATGGCCGCCGTGTTTGGGCGCGTTGAAGATGACGCAGGGGTTATGCTCGATGCCGCTGGCGCGAATAGCATCATAAGGAACGAATGGGTCGTCTTGCGCGGTGATCAACAAAAACGGGACGCGAATCTTGTCTACGACTCGTTTCGCGCCGGCCGCTTCGTAGTATTCCTGGGCGTCGCGATAGCCAAAGCTCGGAGCGGTGATGGCGTCATCGAATTCGCGCACGGTGCGGATTCGTCCAAAGCCGTTGTTTGAATATTTTCCTGGAAAGAGCCGCGTTTTTTTGTTGTAGCGCGCCAAGAGGCCCGCTACAAAATGCCGTTGGTAGAAATAGTTGTCGGGCCGTTCGAGCGCGTCGGCACAGGATTCGAGATTAAGTGCCGGGCATACGGCCGCGACTCCGCGCAGTGTGGCCGGAGCTTCTCGACCGAGTTCGCCGGCCATTTTTGTGACCAGATTGCCACCCATGGAATATCCTGCAAAGAAAATGTTCATGAACCCAGCGCTGCCGGAGAGCTCATCGAGCACTGCGCGGTAGTCGTCGCTCATGCCGGAATTGTAGAGAGTCGGCGTGAGAAGTTCGGTATCCCCGCAATTACGTTGATTGAGACGGATGACGTGAAAGCCGCATAGCCAGGCCTTTTCCGCGATGCCGCGCATGTAGTTGGAATCGCTCGAGCCTTCCAGGCCGTGTACCAAGACCAGCACGGGGGTCGTTTTCTCTCGTCCCTGCTGCCAATGACAGTGACCGAGGATTTTGGATTCGGGATCGACCTGAAACAGACGCTCTTCGGGTCGCGGCAGGTTGAAGGTTCGCCGCCAAAAAGCTGAGGCGACGGTCATGATGTGACCGTTCTTGAGAAGCGGATGCGGAGAGAATTCCGGGGCGGCCAGGGTCATTCTATCAATGTAAGCGAGGTCAGAGGAGCGGGCAACACAGTCAGGGTGATTTTCTGTTCCAAATTGCCCGCGGCGTGGTTAACAATCTGGCCTGCCAAGGCGTCCTTCATTCTAGGGAGAACTGGGTTCGAGAGGCGGGTGTGATGAGATGGCCGCGACGGGACGGATGCGACTTCGGGAAGCGGGCCTGACAAGCGTGAGCGATCCGGCACAAGCGGCGGGCGCCTCCGACGAGGCACTGGTGCGAGCAGCGCAGGCGGGTGATCGCACGGCTTTTGGTGCGCTGTACCAGCGCTATGCGCGGATGGTACATGGGATTTTGCTGGCGCGCGTGCCACGGGCTGCGGCTGAGGATCTGGTGCAAGACGTTTTTCTGCAAGCGCTGCCACGGCTGCCTTCGCTGCGGGACGTGACGCGATTCGGCGGCTGGCTGGCAGCCATTGCGAGAAATCGCGCCACTGACTATCACCGGCAATCCCGGCCCACCGAAGAAATTGAAGAGAGTTTTGTTAACGGCCGCCAGGACGGCGGAGAGTCTGGGCACGAACAAGTAGTGGAAGGACTGTTTTTTCTGGAGGCGATGGTCGCGCTGCCAGAAGCTTATCGTGAGCCGCTGATCTTACGGTTTGTCGAGGGCATGACCGGTCCGGAAATTGCGAAACGTACCGGACTGAAACATGGTTCGGTGCGCGTGAACTTGTATCGCGGGATGCAGATGCTGCGGGAGAAATTGGAAAAGAAGTGATGCCAAAAAGACCAGAGATTGGATGGAGCGCGGTTTGATTTGAATTTCGAGGCGATGAAATGAAAAGCGATTATTTGTGGGATGGATCGGGTGAACCTGATCCGGAGTTGCAAGAGCTAGAAAGGGCTTTGCGGCAGTTTCGCGGCAGCGTCGAAGTGCCGACGTTTCCTGTAAATATCGCCGAGCCAACCAGGCGGGGTTCGATCCGGATTGCATTGGCGTGGCGGATCGAGCGGTTGGCGGCGGCCGTGGTGTTCGGCATGGCGGCTGCAACGGTTGTCTTGGTGGCGTTTCTGGGCGGCGTTCCCAAAGGGCCTGCTGGAGCGGGATGGGAAGTAGCGCGGTTAGAGGGAGCGCCAGCAGTGGGCGCGCTGACTGTCGAGAATGCGGGTGGGAAAGCCAGGCTACATGTGGGCGAGGTTCTGGTTACTGACACCTCCTCACGCGCGTCGGTACAGGTGGCGAGCATTGGTGAACTGTATGTAGACCCGGGATCGCGGGTGCGACTACTGGAAACGGGTTTAAACCGCAAGCGAATTGCGGTGGAGATTGGCACTATTCACGCGGCGATCTGGGCGCCGCCGGGCGAGTTTGTCGTGAACACTCCGTCGGCTACGGCGGTGGATTTGGGCTGCGCATACACGTTGAAGGTGGCAGAGGACGGCTCGGGTACGCTGCGGACTCGAATGGGCTGGGTGGGATTTCACCAGAACGGACATGATTCGTTTATTCCGGCGGGAGCGATGTGCTTGATGCGGCCGAAGGAAGGGCCGGGGACGCCGTTTTTTGAAGATTCGCCGGAGGGTTTTCGCGCGGCGCTACATGAGCTGGATTTTGAACCGTTGAGCGCGGCGGAGAGAAGCAAGACGTTGAGCATCGTGTTGCGGCTGGCGCGACCGCGGGATGCCTTCACATTGTGGCATTTACTTGCGCGGGTGAGCGACAAAGAGCGGCCGATGGTCTACGACCGACTGGCAGCACTAGTGGAGCCGCCCGCCGGAACCACTCGGGCCGGGGTCTTGCATCTTGACGCGGCGATGATGGACGCCTGGTGGAACGCATTTGATCTGGGGGATATCACTGTGTGGAGATTCTGGGAGCAGAACGAAGCGCCGCGGACCAAGAAGGCGGCCAGTTAACAGTCGTTCCATGGCGGACGTCTCCCCAACTGTCGCTGCCTTACTGCAGCGAGGAGGCAACATGAGAACAAAATCCCTTAGAGCATTCCGGGTCGCTTTGACGGCATTTGTCGCGACCATCTTCGCGGCCAGTTCAGCATTCGCTGGGCCGCCATTGATTTGTCATGCCTTTGATATTGGAAATGCAAAATCGCTGCCGTGGGTGAGCCACGATTGGAACCTGAGCGGCGGGGAGAATTACGACACCAGCGAACTGGCGAAAGACACCATCACGATTCTCGATGCAAGCCAGGTGACCCTAGTTCATATGGAAACGTTGCGGCGTGCGACGCTTTACGCACGGAAGGATGCGCGAGCAGCAAAACAGCTGTTGTTGATGCTGGCGGCGCGGGCCGAGGCTGCACAGAATTCGGGGCGTCCGGATGCGCTGGCGGTCTTCGATGCGGGCTATCTTGTGGAGGCGTATAAGCAATGGCTGGGAGAAGGCGGGCAAAATCCGGCGAACGGAATAGACGGGTACGCGCTGGTAAAAAAGGCTCTGCAGATCCGCGGAAATGATGGACAGATGGAATTTGCGGCGGCGTTGATTACGTTGTCGGGGCTGGCGCAAGAGAACCAACAGCATGCGCAAAAAGCGATGGATGGCGCAAAAACGGATCCGCTGCTGGCACGCAATTTGAGCACGCGATTCCTCGGCGCAGGGAGCCAGACGATGGCGGAAATGCTCCAGCGGAACGCGGCTACCAAGGTGGCGAGAGAATGAAGGGCCGACGCAATGCGTGGAACGACGGCACCGGCCTCGTCGTTCGTGCGTTCGGACTGGTCATTTGGTTGGCATGCGGTTTGGTAGAAGCGGGAAATGCTACCGGCCAAGAGGCTGACCTCATGGCGCACGAATGGGGTACCTTCACGTCGATTGCGGGAAATACGGGGGCCGCGGTCGAGTGGTATCCATGGGCGGCACCCTCGGACCTCCCGAAATTCGTGGAGCACTTCCAATCGCAGGAGTTCAAACCGAATTTGAGCGGAACGATTCGGATGGAAACGCCAGTGCTGTACTTTTATGCACCGCACGAAACGCGCATTTCTGTGCACGTCAGCTTTTCTAAAGGGCTGATCACCGAGTGGTATCCACACGTGACGCGCCATACGCCGAGCGGAAGCGCGCGGCTTGTTGCGCGCAATGAAAAACAACCGGATGGCAGCGTGACGTGGGATTCGCTCGTGCTTCGGCCCTCGGATGAAACTTCGCTCGTGCGCGAAAAGGAAGATAGCCGCTACTATGCGGCGCGGGCGACGGCCTCTACACCGGTGCTGGTTTCTTCGCCGACCGGGCAACAACGCGAAAAGTTCCTCTTTTATCGCGGAGTGTCTTCCGAGAGCAGCCCGGTGACAGTGCGCGTACTCGGAAACGGAAGCGCTTACATAGAGAACTTGAGTGGTGAGCCGCTGGCGATGCTGCTTTTGTTCGAACGACGAGGCAACGCCGCCGGGCTTCGTTCCGTAACAAATTTGGGCGAGACGGCAACGCTAGAAATGCCGGAGCTCAAAGAGTCGGTGGCGCAGGCCGCGGAGATCATTCTTTCCGCTTTGATGGAACAGGGTCTATATCCGGATGAGGCGCGTGCAATGCTGGAGACTTGGAAGGACTCCTGGTTCGAAGAAGGTTCGAGGCTCTTGTACGTGGTACCAAAAAACTTCGTAGATCGCATACTTCCCCTGTCCATTTCCCCTGCGCCGACCGAGATTACCCGGGTATTCGTGGGCAGATTGGAACTGGTTTCGCCTAGAACGCGGATAGCCGTTGAGTCTGCTCTGGCGAACCGTGACGAAGCGACGCTGACGAAATACAACCGGTTTCTGGAGCCCATGCTGCAGATCCTATTGCAACAGGAAACAGACCCGGTAAAGGCAGGGCTCATTCGCCGGCGACTGGACCAGCCAGTGGTTCCGCAGGTGGCCCAGGCGCAGACTCCGCAATAGCGGGCCTGCCACCCGTTGCTCCGCTAACTTGACCGGCGCTTCATTCCGCCCGTAAAATAGACGATTCACGGTGATTCATTTTTTCGATTTGATGAATTCTACTATCGGCCCAGCGGCCACCCGCTGGGCTGCGCTGTTTTAGGGCGCGAATTTATTCGAAAGGCTGGAATGATGGAAGGTCCGATTCTGGAAGGGCTGACGTTTGACGACGTCTTGTTGGTGCCGGGAAAGAGTTCGGTTTTGCCGGCGGAGGTGGACACACGGACAAATTTTACGCGCAAGCTGAAGATTAATGTGCCGCTGGTGTCCGCTGCAATGGATACGGTAACGGAGTCACGGCTGGCAATAGCCATTGCGAGGCAAGGCGGCATCGGGTTGATCCACCGGAATATGCCCATCGACCGCCAGGCCGAAGAAGTAGATCGAGTGAAGCGTTCAGAAAGCGGAATGATCGTGGATCCGGTGACGATTTCGCCGGACATCACGCTACGACAAGCGCTGGAAATCATGACCAAGTACCGGATTTCCGGTCTCCCTGTGACTCGCGGGACACGACTCACGGGAATTTTGACGAATCGCGATCTAAGGTTTGAGAAGGACCATTCGCAACTCGTGAATGCGGTGATGACAAAAGCAAACCTGGTGACTGTACCGGTCGGCACTACGTTGGAAGATGCGGAAAAGATTTTGCAGAAACACCGGATCGAAAAGTTGCTCGTAGTCGATCAGGACTTCAACCTGAAGGGTTTGATCACGGTCAAAGACATCCAGAAGAAGCTGGAGTATCCACGGGCCTCGAAGGATGATCAGGGCAGATTGCTCACGGGGGCGGCAGTGGGCGCCACTGGCGATTTTCTGGAGCGAGCGGTGGAAATGTCCAAAGCAAAGGCCGATGTGTTGGCAGTGGACACGGCGCATGGCCATACAGCCAAAGTGATCGAAGCGATCAAGACCATTCGCCAGCGCTTGCCGGAAATGCAGGTCGTTGCGGGCAACGTGGCGACATTTGAGGCAGCAAAAGATTTGATCGCGCTGGATATTGACGGTTTAAAGGTTGGCATCGGACCGGGATCGATCTGCACGACCCGTGTGGTCACAGGCGCAGGTGTACCGCAACTTACTGCGGTGATGGATTGCGCGAGGGCAGCTGCAGGTACGAGCGTGCCGATCATCGCGGATGGCGGAATAAAGTACTCAGGAGACATTACGAAGGCACTGGCAGCAGGGGCTTCCTGTGTGATGATTGGAAGCCTGTTCGCCGGGACGGAAGAATCGCCCGGTGAGACGATCTTGTATCAAGGGCGAACCTTCAAGTCGTATCGCGGGATGGGATCAATTGGCGCAATGGCGGCGGGGTCTGACCGCTACAGTGTGGTGCAGGAGACTTTGGAAAGCGGCAAGTCGGTTCCCGAGGGTGTGGAAGGGCGAGTGGCGTACAAAGGTCCGCTGGGCGCATTGACGGATCAACTGGTGGGAGGGCTGAAAAGCGGAATGGGATATGTGGGTGCTCGAACGCTGCAAGAATTGAGCGAAAAAAGCCGTTTTGTGCGGATCACAGCTGCTGGATTGCGCGAATCGCACGTACACGACGTAGTGATCACACGCGAGGCTCCAAATTATCGAATGGAATAACTGGCTCTCCTGGAGATTACCGCGTGCCTGAACAACCGTGGAGGAACCCGCGACCTGCGCCAAAACTGGATGAAGTCCGGCGGCGCGTACCAGCTGCCGCGCATGTGCGCGGCTTTTTCCGGACATGGTGGCCGTCGTTCCTGTGGGCAGCGTTGATCTTTCTGCTGTCGACCGACGAGTTCTCCGCGCAGCACACTGGCGGCGTTCTCTATCCCATCTTTCATTGGATCATTCCGTCGCTCACAGTCCAGCAATTCGAGCCGATTCATCACTTAATACGGAAGGCCGCCCACTTCACGGAGTACTTCATTTTTTGCGTTTTGTTATTCCGGGGAGCGCGTGGAAATCGCGTTGGCTGGCGCTGGACATGGGCCCTGGCTGCGCTTTCGATCGCGGCCGGTTATTCGGCGCTAGATGAGGTTCATCAGGCGTTTGTCGCCTCCCGAACCGCTTCGCCGCTGGATTCGCTGCTGGATTCGGTGGGGGCGTTTGTGGCGTCATTGGTGCTTTTCGCCTGGTACCGATGGCGCGGCTACCGGATTTCGCGTGGAGGGGCCGCGGAATTGGCGGGCTCGGACTAGAAAATTCCGTTCGAATGTTTCGCCGGCCGTCGGGATGTCCTATGCTTAAGGCGGAATAGCAAACCCGGGGAGCAAAGATATGAGTCAGCAGGCCGGAGTGGCAATGGAGAAGATGGTCTTTCGCAGCACACATGCCGTGACGGGCCGGCATGTGGCGGTAACGCCTCAGAACAGCGCGATGAAACATTTGTCGTATGCGCGAATCGTGCTGAACCCGCCAAATCCGTCAGAGCGATTTTCCAATGGGGCTAAGGAAACCGGATTGGTATGCCTGACTGGCAAGGCGAAAGTTAAGTCGGCGGGTCAAGAGTTTGAGCTGGAGCAGTACGATTCGATTTATATTCCGCGGGATTCTTCGATTGAAGTTTCAAGCAGTGGCGACGCAGATTTGGCGGAGTTTTCATGCGAAGTGGCTGGCAAGTACCCGCTGCGGTTCGTCCGCTATGCGGACCTGGCGAAGGAAACCGGAATGACCTTTTCTGCGGGCGGGCCGAGCCATTCGCGGCGGGTAAGTATGTTGCTAGCAAAAAATGTCGAAGCCGGAAGGCTGTTGCTCGGCTTTACGCATTCCGACATCGGGAACTGGACAAGTTGGCCGCCGCACGAGCATGCGGCGATGCTTGAGGAGATTTACGTCTTTTTCGAAATGCCCGCGCCGGCATTCGGCATTCAACTGGTCTATAACGACAAACAGTATCCAGAGCTGGTTACGGTCGTACGAGAGGGAGATGCGGTATTGATGCCGAGCGGATATCATCCAAACGTGGCCGTACCTGGACATCGCATTGCGTTCTTATGGGCGCTGGCTGCGCACCGGGAAGTAGATGACCGTCAATACGGAGTCGTGAATGTGCAGCCAGAATTCAAGCCACCCGCACCGGCTCAGTAGCCCCCGGCAAATTACAGCTCGCTAGATGAAGGACGAGACACCCATCGCGGAAGGCAGCTCGGAATTGGAGGCTGGGACGCGGTCAGGGTCTGCTGCGGCATTGCAGACAGCCGGGATCTTGGCGGGCCGTTTTCGGTGGCTGATCTGCGGCCTGCTGTTTCTCGGAGTCACCAAGAATTATATGGACCGCCAGGTCCTGGGCGTTTTGAAAATTCCCCTACAACGTGAGTTTGGCTGGAGCGAAATCGACTACGGCAACATAGTGTTTGCGTTCCAAACCGCATACGCAGCGGGGATGCTGGCGGTCGGGCGGTTGGTGGACCGGTTCGGAACGCGACTTGGCTACGCGGTAGTGATGGTCTTCTGGAGCGTCGCGTCCATGGCACATGCAATCGCCGGTTCGTTGGGCGGGTTCATCGCTGCCAGAGCGGCTTTGGGACTTGGCGAAGCGGGTGTTTTCCCGGCGAGCATCAAGAGCGTGGCGGAGTGGTTTCCTAAGAAGGAACGAGCATTGGCGACCGGAATCTTCAATGCGGGAACGAGCGTCGGGGCCATGGTCACACCCCTGATCGTGCCGTGGGTGGCCGGACATCTGGGATGGCGTTGGGCATTCGTGCTGACGGGAGCTCTCGGGTTTCTATGGCTGGCGCTGTGGCTAAAGTCTTATCGGAAGCCCGAGGAGCACCGAGGCTGCACTCGTCAAGAACTGGCGTTAATACAGAGTGATCCCATCGTCGCACCGGGGAAGATCAAGTGGGCGCGCCTACTGCCTCACCGGCAGACATGGGTGGTAGGGTCGGCTAAGTTCCTGACGGATCCAGTGTGGTGGTTCTACCTTTTCTGGATTCCGGACTACCTGCAGCGCGAACACGGCCTGCGCCTTGGCAACATCGGGTTACCCATATTCGTGATTTACCTGATTTCGGATATTGGAAGTGTAGGTGGTGGTTGGCTGTCGTCGAACATGATACGCAGAGGCCTCTCCGTGAACGCAGCACGAAAGTCGGCCATGCTGGTCTGCGCTTTGTGCGTCGTGCCGATTGCAACGGTGTATCGAGTGTCGGGATTGTGGCCGGCGACGTTGCTCATCGGACTGGCCGCCGCTGGACATCAAGGGTTCTCCGCCAACCTTTATACGTTGGCTTCGGACCTATTCCCTTCCCGCGCCGTGGCAACAGTAGTGGGCATGGCCGGCATGGCGGGTGCGGTGGGAGGAATGTTAATCGCGCAAGTCATCGGCCACGTGTTGCAATGGACGGGGAGTTACGCGATTCCGTTTTTCATCGCAGCTTCCGCTTACCTGGTGGCGCTGCTGTGCATTCACGTGCTCAGTCCGACTTTGAGTCCGGCCGAGATCCCCACGGAATGAATCGGGGGCGCCGCTATTGATTCACGCCGCTGGCGAGGAATCCTCCATCCACAGAAAGCACGTGGCCAGTAACAAAACTTGCAGAATCCGAAGCCAGAAAGACGGCGGCACCTACCAGTTCGCTGAACTGGCCAAATCGGTGCATGGGCGTTCGCAGCAGGAATTCCTTGCCGCGTTCGGTACCATCGAGCAATGCTGCGTTTAGATCGGATCGGAAAACGCCGGGCGCGATAGCATTTACGCAGATTCCGTGGCTCGCCCATTCAACTGCGAGCGATTTCGTGAGCGAGGCCACTGCGGCCTTGCTAGCCGAGTAGGCGGCCACTTGATAGAGGCCGACGAACGAGGCAAGCGAGGCGATGTTAACGATGCGCCCGTAACCACGCTCGATCATGTGTCGGCCAAACACCTGGCAGGCGCGCAGAGTGCCGGTAAGATTT
>DASSYL010000576.1:0-13466 GCA_035703315.1 Candidatus Acidiferrum sp.
GCTGGACGCCGAGCGTGTGAAGTACTGGCTCGGTTCGGGCGCTCAGCCGAGCGATACCGTGCGCAGCTTTATCCGTCTGCAAAAAATCGCCTAGCCGTTAGCCATCCACGCAGCGCAGTTTTAGGCAGCTTTCAGGACCCCCCGCGGCATTTGGGGGGTTTTGCATGTGTTTGCATCTAACAAGTGATGGTTCTCGCCGGAGGGTATGCTCGGACGTGCCGGCCCGAGTGGATTGCCTGCTCGGGTTCTCTGGACGGATTGGTCTGGACTGGCAAGGATGACCTGAAAATGATCCGTTTGATCCTGGAACTTCAACAAGGAGGCGCCTGATGAAAGAGCTGGTTGAAACCATCGCTCGGGCACTCGTGGATCACCCGGACGACGTAAAGGTGCAAGCCGTCGAGGGGCCGCAAGCAACCGTGGTCGAACTACGCGTCCATCCGGAAGACCTGGGCAAAGTCATCGGCCGCCAGGGCCGCACCGCCAAAGCCATGCGTACTTTGCTTGGCGCTTCCGGCATGAAGTTTCATCGCCGTTTCACGCTGGAAATTGTGGAAGAGTAAGCGCGCCGCCGCATGACGTCTCCGGCCAAACCCTTCACGCAAAAATTCGTCACCGTGGCCCGCATTCTCCGCGCGCGAGGCAACAAGGGCGAAGTCGCCGCGGAACTCCTCACTGACTTTCCGGACCGCCTGAAGGAACAAAAGGAAGTTTTTCTCGCTGCCGATTCCGTTGCTCCGCGGAAGGCGGCGTTGCAATCTTTTTGGGTAGACCGCAACCATCCCGGCCGGTGCGTATTCCACTTCGCCGAAGTTTCGAGCATCAGCGATGCGGAAAAACTGCGCGGCCTCGATGTGCAGATTGCGTGGGAGCACCGTGCGGAGCTACCGTCTAGTGTGTACTTTGTGACCGACTTGATCGGCTGTTCCGTATTTGAACTCCGCGCCGATACTGCACCGGTGGCTTCCTCGCCGTGTTCGTTAGCGGAATCTCCCACCCTGCTGGGCCAGGTTCGCGATGTCTACTTTCCCGGTGAAGGCCAGCCCGGCACGCCGTTGCTTGTCCTCGATAGTGCGCAGGGCGAACTGCTCGTGCCGCTCGCCGAGGACATCTGCAAAAAGATCGATCTGCCCGCGCGCCGCATCGAAGTAGTGTTGCCCGAAGGGCTGCTTGATTTGAACGGCTAACTCTGCTCTTTCGGTCTTAGAACCATCACCAAATCACAAGCCCGAGAGTGCCTGTTAGACTGGAAACCGATGCGTT
The DNA here is from genome assembly GCA_035703315.1 of Candidatus Acidiferrum sp. Classification (GTDB taxonomy): domain Bacteria; phylum Acidobacteriota; class Terriglobia; order Acidiferrales; family UBA7541; genus Acidiferrum. Next base: position 1,264 of record DASSYL010000576.1, read on the forward strand.
TTGACCTGATCACCATCTTCCCGGAGTTCTTTGCTGGGCCACTAGAGCACGGCATCGTGCGCCGCGCCCGTGAAGCCGGCATCATCCGCGTGAACGTGCAGGATCTGCGTGAGTTCACCAAGGACCGCCACCGCACTGTGGACGATCGCCCCTTCGGTGGCGGCGAAGGCATGGTGCTCAAGCCGGAGCCGCTGTTTGAAGCTGTCGAATCGCTGCTGGGTCATTCCGTCGGCGATGCGGAGGCCAAGACCGCGCTCGATTCAAAGACCGCCATTGTGTTGCTCTCCGCTGCTGGCAAGCGCTTCACGCAGGAAACCGCGCGGCGTTATGCACAACTCGATCGCATCCTCTTCGTTTGTGGACGCTACGAAGGCGTGGACGAGCGCGTTGCCGAGTACCTTGCCAGTGAAGAAATCTCCATCGGCGATTTCGTTCTGTCCGGCGGCGAACTCCCCGCAGCTCTCGTAGTTGACGCCGTCACTCGCCTGCTGCCCGGCGCTCTCGGCAATGAAGCCTCTTCGCAGAACGAATCCTTCAGCCTGCTCGAACGCGCCGAAAAATCGCAGACCGCCGCCCTCCACAAGGCGCTCTCCCACGGCCGCACGCTGCTCGACTTCCCGCACTACACTCGTCCTGCCGACTATCGCGGCTGGAAAGTCCCCGAAGTCCTCGTCGGCGGCAACCACGCCGAAGTCGCCAAATGGCGCCACCGCATGGCCCTCGAAAAAACCCTTCGCAACCGTCCCGACTTAATGCCGGAAGAAAAGAACCCGGTTTAGGTCGAACAAGTAGCCAGCAAACGTGGTGTAATCTGCTGGCAAACCAGCTGCAAAATGTCTATAATATGGGATTGTCTTAGAAGAGCTGGCCCCGCCTGAGTGGGTCTGCAGGGAATACGAAAATGAATCCGGTGATTCGCAAACTACATGAAGCGCAGCTGCGCAAAGATTTGCCCGAGTTCCGCGCGGGTGACAACGTTCGGGTGAACGTGCGACTGCTAGAAGGCGAAGGCGAAAAGGTCAAAGAACGCATCCAGGCCTTTGAGGGCGTAGTCATCTCCAAGAAGGGTCGCGCTTCCAGCGCCACCTTCACGGTTCGCCGCGTCAGTTTTGGCACCGGCGTCGAGCGCATCTTTCCGCTCCATTCGCCGTCCATCTCCTCGATTGAAGTGACCGGCAAGGGACACGTTCGCCGCGCGCGCCTGTACTATCTGCGCGATCTGAGGGGCAAGGCCGCCCGCATCAAGCGCGCCGGCAAGGCCCGCGAAGCAGCCGACGCCACGGTCGCCGCAGCCCAGTCGTAACAACTCTCCTCGCGTCCGAATCCAATCACCTGTTAAGGTGACGCGGTGCGCTATCTAACCGTTCTTTTCGACGGCTCCTGCGGCCTTTGCCGGGCTAGCGCGGAGCGGGTTCGCCGCTTCGACTCGCGTGGCCGCATCGAACTACTCGACTTGCATGACCCTATTGCTGCGCAGCGCTTTCCGCAGATTAATCGTGAAGAAGCCATGAAGTGGATGCAAGCCGTTGATCCGGATGGCCGCATCTATAGCGGAGCAGACGCGTGGACCCGCATCGGCTTGCTTCTTCCCGGCTGGAATGTAGTCGCATGGATTTTAGCGCTGCCCGGAATCCGTTGGCTCGCAGCAAGAGTCTACGCGTGGATCGCGCGCAACCGCTACCGCTGGAATCGTACCGTCTGCGAAGATGGATCCTGTCGCGTCCACCTGAAGTAAGCAAAATCAAACTCTCGCTTCGAGCTGAATCCAACCTGTCGTTCACGCGTTATCATCTTCGGCCATGAGCGCCATCGCGCAACGCGCCGTTTGTTGGTGGGTGGGACCCGGCTTCAAGGGTCCGGGTGGTCGCATCCTCTCGCGCTGGCTTTTCCTCCGATCTCTTGGCTTGATCTACTTCTCCGCTTTCTACTCGCTTGTATTTCAGATTCGCGGATTGCTCGGCCCAGAGGGCTTATTGCCGGCGGGTTCGTACTTGGAAGAAGTAGGCAAAGTCATGGCCGGCGCGACGCGTTTCTGGTACGCGCCGACTTTGCTCTGGCTGAATAGCAGTGCTCACGCACTGACTGCCTTGTGCTGGATCGGCATGATCGCGTCAGCGCTGATGATTCTGAACCTGTGGCCGCGTGCGATGCTGGCGGCATGTTTCATTCTTTTCCTTTCGTTTGTTGTGGCCGCCGAAGATTTTTCTGGCTACCAATCCGATGGGATGCTGCTGGCGGCAAGCTTCATCTGCCTTTTCCTTGCGCCTGCGGGTTTGCGGCCCGGTCTCGGCGAAGAGCAGCCGCCTTCGCGAGCCACCTTGTTCCTGCTGCAACTTCTGTGGTTTTCCATTTACTTTGAGTCCGGCATCGCCAAATATTTCGGCGGCGACGCCTCCTGGCGTGATTTTTCGGCGATGAATGAGTATTACCAGAACGGCCCGCTGCCCACCTGGATCGGCTGGTACGCGCATCAGCTGCCGCGGCGCGTTCACGAAGCCACGGCCTTCGTTACCATTTTCACCGAGCTCGTCGTAGTCGGCATGATTTTCTTGCCGCGCATCTTCCCCATTATTTGTTTTTTCTTCGTGACGTTCCTGCAGACTGGAATCATCCTCACTGCCAACTACGCCTTCCTGAACTACTTGGTACTGGCGCTGGGAATTTTTCTGCTGGACGACGGGTTCCTCATCCGCTTCGTTCCGCGACGCCGGCGCGAAACGGTCCGGAAGCGATTGGGAATCGAATTGCACGCCAAGCCGTGGCGCAAAAACCTGTTTACGTTTCACCGGCCGCCGGCGGAAACACCGAAGGCGCCCGAACCAGATCCCTGGTCGCTACTCCATCCGCCGCCCATTGAGCCATCTGCTGCACAAGGCTCCGCTGAAAAGCTCAACCTTCCTCTATGGCGGCTGGTTTTGTTCAATGCCGGGCTTTGGACAAAAGCTTTCGTTCTCGCGTGGGTACTCTACGCCACGATTTTCTTGTTCCTTCGGCAAATTTCGCCGGGCCTTCCCTTGCCTTCCCAGCCCATGACAGCCCTGGAGCCGTTCCGGATCGCCAATTCCTATGGATTGTTCGGCCGAATGACCTGGACGCGCTATGAAATTGAGTTTCAGGGCTCGAACGACGGCGCAAACTGGACGCCGTACCCGTTTCGCTACAAACCACAAGCGCTCAATGAGGCGCCGGGAATTTATGCGCCCTATCAGCCGCGCTTTGAATGGAATTTGTGGTTCGCCTCGCTTGGCGGCTGGCGCGAAAATCCGTTTGTAGTGCGTGCTGAACAACTACTGCTCTTTGGCAACAAGGATGTTCTCGCGTTTTTCCGTTCCAACCCTTTTCTCGCCTCGCCGCCAACGCACGTCCGTGCTGTGATCTGGCAATACTGGTTCACCGACCTTTCCACAAAAAGGTCCAGCGGCGCATGGTGGCGCCGCGAATTCCGCGGCTTGTACGCTCCCGCGCTGGAGCGCACGCCCGATGGAAAAATCATCGTCTCGGGATGGCCGCAGGGCTTTATCCCACCTCCATGAAAAATTACTGCGGAGAGTTTTTCACAGCACGATGCCGGATTGCGTGGCCGTGCTAGAATTTCCGGCGACAATGTACTTCTCGGGGTTTGTAAGACAACCCTGAAACCCGACATGGCACGCCAGTGCTCATCCCGTTTCGAGCGAGCGGCGCGGCAACTGGGCTGGACGCGCATCGCCGGCATTGACGAAGCCGGACGCGGCGCGCTCTTTGGTCCGGTGGTGGCCGCAGCCGTCATTCTTAACCCCAAGCGCCGCATCGTCGGCTTGGACGACTCCAAAAAACTTCCCTCTGACCGCCGCTTTGAGCTGGCCGAGCGCATCCGCGAGCACGCTTTGGCCTGGGCCGTGGCCGAAGTGGACGCCGCGCGCATCGATGCGTGGAACATTTATCAGGCCAGCCGCCAGGCCATGACCGCTGCGCTGCTCGAACTTACTCTCGTGCCGGACTATCTCCTGATTGACGCCATGGAGCTGGATGTCTTGATCGAGCAGAAATCCCTGATTAAGGGCGATGCGCGCAGTATCTCGATCGCCGCGGCATCTATCCTGGCCAAGACTCATCGCGATGCCCGCATGGACGAATGGGACGCCGCTTACCCCGGTTACGGCTTTGCCCAACACAAAGGGTACGGCACGCCGGAACACCTAGATGCCCTGAAGCGCTTCGGGCCTACGCCCCTTCACCGCCACTCCTTTGCGCCGGTCCGCGAAGCGCGTTGCTGGTCCTCGGGCGCCACACAAGCGCCTCTGCCCATCTTTTAGCGGTCGCGTCGCGTTAGAAACAGGAGCTTCCGTTTCCTATCCGCCATGGGGATAACTGCCTGCTCACACGGCTCCGCACCTGCGTTGACTCCCCCATCCCCCGCCTGTAGTTTTACTAAGAGCAGCGGGTTGCCGCCGCGTCGACCGCTTTGCGGTCGCTTGATAACCGCTGCATGCACTTGACCTGGCCGCGTCGCGGCCACAGGTCGGGTGTCCGTCCAGCCGCGATTCGACCGGGGTTTTGGGCTTGCGTTGCAAGCTCTGCTAACGAAGGAGAACGTCTCGGAAGTGTTCGCGGTTCCGGCCGCCATATAGTTGAACGGTTTTCCGAGTTGCACGCATGGCCTATAACAAGAGCAAATACGTCGAAGCCGCGCAGAAACTGCTGAACCAAGGCAAGGTCCCGCAGGCCATCAACGAATACCAGCACATTCTGAAGTACGAGCCGAAGGATCAGGTCACCTTGATGACCATCGGCGAACTCTACATCCGCCAGGGCGAAACCTTTCAGGCCATCGAGTATTTTGAGCGGCTAGCGCAGATTTTTGTCGGCGACGGCTTCCTGACCAAGGCGATTGCAGTTTATAAGCGCATAGCCAAGCTGGCGCCGGAAGAAATCAAGCCTCTGGAGCGGCTGGCTGATCTCTACGTGCAACAGGGCGTGATGAGCGAGGCGCGTCCGCTCTTTCTGCAGCTCGCGGAAATCCACCTGAAGCACAACCGCCAGGCTGAAGCGGTGGCGCTGCTGAAGAAATTGCTGCTGGCTGAGCCGGACAACCTTCGCATTCAGATTCGTTTGGCCGATTTGTACCAGGTGATGGGGCAAAAGGGCGAAGCCGCCGATATGTATGTTTCCGCGGCGCAACGCGCGCTGGCCCGCGGCGACCACGCCGAGTCCGAGAAGCAGGCCGATAAGGCGCTGAAAATTGACCCAACGAGTGCGCCGGCGCTGACGGTCAAAGCGCGTTCGGCGTCGTCACAAGGAAAATTCGCTGATGCGGCCAAATTTCTGAAAGGGCTGCCCGGTCTGGACAAAGGCGGAGAACAAAGCGAATTTTTGCTGGATTTATATTTGAAGAGCTCCAATTGGGACGACGCATCTGCGCTGGCCCTCCAGGTTTTTGAAGGTGACGAGAAGAATTTTGGCTTGGCGCAAAAAGTCGCTGAAGCCATGCTCGAATCCGGGCAGACCGAGCAGGCCATGGCCTTGGTTTCGCGCCTGCGCATTCCGATGCTGGATGCCGGAGAGCATGACGCCATCACCCGCATGCTCAACGATTTGGCGGCGAGGAGCCCGGGAAGGCTGGAGCCTTTGGAATGGCTCGTCGACAGCTTTGGCCGGACCAGCGATTCCTTTCGCCTGCCTGACGCGCTGGCTCATTTGGGCGATGCCCTTGCTCAGGCCGGTCAGCTCGAGCGCGCCAAGGGAATCTTTGAACAGCTGGTCGACCGTCAGCCGGAGAGCGATTTTGCCAAGCGCAAGCTCAACAGCATTTTGCGCCGCATGGGCATGGATGCCCCGGAAGAAGATTCGGAGCCGATCACTGAAACGTTGCAGGCGGAAATTCCGCAACCGGAAGCGCCGAAGCTGCGGCCCGATCTGGACATTCCCGAAGAGGAAAAAGTTGCGGCGGCTGCTGTCGTCGAACAACAGCCCGACGAAGAGACGCAAAAATTCATCTCCCAATCGCTGACCGATGTGGATTTGTTTGCCAGCTACGGGTTGACGCAGAAAGCCATCGGGTTGCTGGAAGCGATTCTGCGCCGCGCGCCGCATCACACGCCCACGCTCGAGAAGCTGCTGGACTTCGTATTGGGCGCGGGCGATGACCGGCGCACGGCAGAGCTTGCAGCACAGCTGGAAAAAATTCATCACGACCGAGGCGATTCAGCCGGTGCAGAGCGCTTTGGCGAATTGCGTCGCCGCTTCCAGCGAGCCGCTGGCATGAGCGACGACGAGATGGCTGCGGCGGCCTCGACCGCTGCGGCTCCTGCTGCGGCTAATGAACAGGAGGCCGTTCTGGATCAGGCGGCTCTAGAAGAGCTTCCAGTTGTCGCGGCCCGAGCCGCCGCCGAAATCACGGCGCCACAGGCTCCGGCGACAGAAGTTCAGGAAGTAGATCTTTCTGATGAGTGGGCTTCGCTGCTTGCAAACGATGCCGCGGCCGCCGAAACGACGTCGGTACCGCCGCCGCCCCCTCCAGCGCAGATGAAAGCGCCCGCGCCTGCTACACCCGAAGAGCCCGCGATTTCTGAGTTTGAAATTCCGGTCGAAGAACCGACCATCGAGCTCATCGAGCCCGGTGAGGTCGCCGAGTCCGATCCCAAAGTGCGGCACGAAGCGCCTCAGCCGCCCGCTCCCCCGCCGCCTGCGGAAAGCGCCGCTCCACCAGAGCCGGTCGCGGAAATTGATTTTGCCGAAGAGTATGAACTGGTTCTTTCGCCCGAGCCGGAAGCCGGCTCCGCCGAGCCGGACAAGCCTGTCCCGAGCAACGGCGCGCCCGCGCTCGCATCCGACCAATTCCTTTCCGACCTGGCCGACGAAATTGACAAGCTGGGGATAGGCGAGCTGACGCCGTCCTTTTCTGAGCCCGCTAAGAAAGAGGAAACTCAGGCGGCTCCCGCGAAGGCCGAAGCTCCGGCCACTCTGGGCGAAAACGCTCCGCTCAAAGAAGTCTTCGATGAGTTCCGAGCCGACCTTGGCGAAATGGGCGGCGAAGACGAAGATTTGGAAACGCACTACAACTTGGGCATCGCCTTCCGCGAAATGGGCCTGCTCGAAGAGGCCATCAGCGAGTTTCAGAAAGTAGCCAAGGCCAATGAGCGGGGCAAAGCCTTCCGCTATGCCATGCAGTGCTGCACGTTGCTCGGCTTGGCGTTCATGGAAAAAGGCCAGCCCGGGATCGCCGCCATCTGGTACGAACGCGCGCTGCGTACGCCCGGTGTGGACGCAGAAAGCGCGCTGGCCTTGCGGTATGATTTAGGGGTCGCCCAGGAATCGGCAAACGACCTGGATGCGGCGCTGAAGAGCTTTTCTCACGTATATGCGGTGAACATAGATTACCGCGATGTCGCGGACCGCATTGCCGCTCTTCAGAAGACCACTCGCTGATCCGGTTCAGGTTACCGGTATTTCGTTCATGAACAAGGTTTTGCGCGCCGTCGTTATCGTGTTGTGCTTTGAGCTTGGGGCCCTGCTGCTGTATTTGCCGTGGACCAATCTCTGGGAGCAGAATTATTTTCTCGCGCACTTTCCCTCGCTGATGCTGATCGCGCTGCATCCTTCGGTGCGCGGACTGGTAAGCGGCATCGGCGTGCTGGATATCTTTGTCGCCATCGGCTTGCTGCAATCCCGCTCGAGTGCGACCCGTGTGCCCCCTGCCTAAGCCTGCGCAGCCCATCCTTTGTTACGTCACCGATCGCCGGAGCTTGCCGCTTTCGACTTCGGCGGACGCCCATCACTTGCTTTTGCACACCATCGGCTACGCCGCAGCGGCTGGAGTGGACTGGATTCAGCTCCGCGAAAAGGACTACTCGGGCCAAGGGTGGGCAACGCTGGTGCGGGAGTCTCTGGTACGGGTGAAAAAGGAGGGGTCCGGCAGTCGCATTCTGGTGAACGACCGGCTCGACGTGGCACTGGCCTGCGGCGCGGATGGAGTGCACCTGAGCGAGAACGGCATTCCCGTGGCCGAGGCCTGTCGGCTACGCAACGATTTTTTTGCGGCACGCAATCGGCCGGCGAATTTTCTGGTCGGACTTTCCTGCCATTCCCTGGGTGCTGCGCTGGGGGCGGCGCGGGCCGGGGCCGACTATATCTATTTTAGCCCGATCTTTTTCACTCCTTCGAAAGCCAACTACGGGCCGCCGCAAGGAGTCGAGCGGCTGGCGCGAGTGTGCGCGGCCGTCGAGATTCCCGTAATTGCCATCGGCGGAATCACCGCGAAAAATGCAACCGAGTGCCTGCAGGCGGGCGCGTGCGGCGTCGCCGCCATTCGGTTGTTTCAGGAACCGGCGGAACCCCTCGCGCAAACCATCAGCGAGCTGCACCAATGCGCATTTCGATCCCCGTGATTTTTCAGGTGCGCTCCATCAGACGGCGCAAGAGGCGAATTTGCCCGGCGTGATAGACGTCGTGCAGCGAAATGCCCCAAAGCATGTGGCCCAGTTTGGGCGTAAGTGGCTTGCGCAGTGCGTTCTTGAGCGCCTTTCGCAGCGTTTCATGCTCGTTGCGCAGGATCTCCTTGTCGGCCTTCCAGGCGGCCTCGGTCAACTTTCCCGACTCCGGCCGGGGGAAAAAGTTGCTGCCCAACAGCACAAAACCGCCGCGTTTTCCGCCCTCTAGCCGCCGTCGCACTGCATACTTCCAGTAAGCCGCGTGCAGCGTTTCCTCCCAAATATTGTGCCTTCCGGGTGCGGGCCGCCACGCCGCCTGGCTGGCCGAAACGCCTTTCAGCGACTGCCACAGATTCGGTCCGTGCCAGGCCTTCTTCTCGAATGCCTCTTCAAATAACGCCAGGATCGTAGCTGCGGTATGCATGTCTTCCTCCGCTACCGGGAAATCCTGCGCCTGGCTGGCAGGAGAGTCAATCAACCGCAGTCGGGAGGATGCAGTGTGGGAGAAGCAAACCGAACCAACTTCAACCGCGGCCAACCCTGCGATGAAAATCTAATCAGGCGCTGAGCCAGCGGCCAATCGGCTTTAGCGAATCTGTGTGGTCACAGACGACGCGCAGCGTCGCGGTGATCGGAATGGCGAGAAGAAGTCCCATACCGCCCCAGACCCAGCCCCAGAAGAGCAGCGAAACGGTAATGGCCACGGCGTTGAGGCGCAGCCTGCGTCCTACAAGCTGCGGCGCAATCAGGTTCAACGCGAAAATGTGAATGCCGGTTAGCACACCGGCGATGAGGAAGAACCAGCCGATGGTCTGCCACTTGGGCAGTGCCAGCATGAAAGCCGGCAACCAGGCGAGTACCGCGCCGATGTACGGCACCATGTTCAATACGCCCGAGACAATGCCGGTCAGCACCGGATAGTCGAGGCCCAAGACCCAAAAAAACAGGCTGCTGAATGCGATCACCATGGCGGTGACAACGAGCATCCAGAGCACGTAATCGCGCAAAACAATGCGCAAGTCCTCCAACGTCTCCTTGACTTGCGTTCGCCGCGAGGCTGGAAAAAGTTGCAGCGTACCATGCCACACTTCGCGTTTTCCCGCGAGCATGAAGAAAACCAGAAACGGAACGAAGGTGACTTCCAGAAAGATGGCGTAGAGAGAACCGATGCCGCGCACGACGAGATTGCGCACCATTTCAGAGTCGCGCGGGGACAGGCCGGCGGCCGGAGCTGGAGCACCGGTTGGAATCGGAGTCCCAGGAAAAATCTTGGCTTCGACGGAAGCTGCGGTTTGCCGCCAAACGCCGCTGTACTTTGGCCAGTTTTCAGCGAAGTCCGAGGTGCGAGTCCACAGGCCATATGTCACTGCGCCGAGCACGGCGCACAACAATAGAACAATGATCATGGCCCCGACGGTGCGCGGAATACTCAAACGCTCCAGGAATTCCACCAGCGGATCGAGGCAGTAAGCGAGAAGGATGGATAAAACCAGCGTGATAACTACGCCTTGCGCGTAGTAAGCAAAAAGCAAAATGATCGCGGCGGCGATCACCCGCAGGCTGAAGGGCGACCCGGCCAAGCGGATATGTTCCTTGGCTGCGGTGGTTTCCCCGGGGGCTTCGGTAGCGGGCAAGCGGGACTCCGTCTTCGACAACTTGGTGCTTGAAGTAGGCTCTGCGGCCTTCCTTAGACAAAACAAGGTAACACACGACGCAAGCGGGAAACTGTTGGAGGCGTACCGCGTTTCGCGTGGTGAAATGAGGATTCCCGGCACCCAAGAGCGGACTCGAGTGCTGTGCTAGACTTTTAGTGAGTGCGCGCTCGGCTGCACTTTCTATTTTTTCGATGCCCAAACAATTTTTTGGTACAGATGGCATTCGCGGAGTCCCCGGAACGCCCCCACTGGACGACGCAACACTGCATGCGGTAGGCCGCGCGGTCGGCGCCTATCTGCGCCAGGAACACGCGGAGCCGCACGCGTTGATAGGAATGGACACGCGCGAATCCGGACCGCATATTGCGGCGATTCTGGCGTCGGCGCTGAAACAATCGGGCGTAGAGGTGACGCTGGCGGGGGTGCTGACGACGCCTGGTGTCGCGTGTCTGGTGCGGCGGAACGATTTTCACGCGGGCGTGGTGATTTCCGCTTCGCACAATCCGTTTCACGACAATGGAGTAAAACTGTTTTCGCATGCCGGAATGAAGTTTCCGGACGCGATCGAAGAAGAGATCGAGGCGGAGATTCCTCGATTCTTGGCAAAACCTTCGGTGGGATCCGCTGCGCCGCAAGCGGACGAATCGCTGCATGCGGAGTATCTGGATTTTTTGCGAAGCCGTGTTCTGGACGGCGCGAAGCTACGGGGACTGCGGATCGTGCTGGATTGCGCAAACGGCGCGGCGTACCGCCTGGGGCCGGAATTATTTCGTTCGCTCGGCTGCCAGGTGGTCACGATCGGAACCGCGCCGGACGGGCGCAACATCAACGAAGCTTGCGGCTCGTTGCATCTGGAGCAATTACAACAACGCGTACCGGCGGAGCAGGCCGCGCTGGGAGTCGCGTTTGACGGCGACGCCGACCGCGCGCTGTTTGTGGGCGCTGCGGGGAAAATCGTTAACGGCGACGGGGTGCTGTTGGCCGCCGCGCGTTTTTTGAAAAGCGCAGGAAAGTTGCCTGGGAATCGCGTGGTGGCGACTTCGATGTCCAACCTAGGGTTGGAACGCGCGCTGGTGCGCGATGGAATCACGATGGCCCGCACCAACGTGGGCGACCGCTACGTGCTCGAAGAAATGTTGAGGAGCGGCAGCGCATTGGGTGGCGAACAATCCGGGCACGTTATTTTTCTCGAAGATTCGCCGGCCGGGGACGGCCTGCTGACCGCCGTAAAGGTAGCTTCGCTGGTAGCACTGCACGGCGGGCTCGATACTCTGATGGAAGGCTTGAAGGATTATCCGCAGACCATCGTCAACGTAAAGGTGAAGACCAAGCCGGCGCTGGAGTCGGTGCCCGAAGTGGCTCAGGCGTTACGCGATGCCGTGACGACTCTCGGCGATAACGGCCGCATCGTGCTGCGCTATTCGGGCACGGAACCACTGGCCCGCGTCATGGTGGAAGCCGAGCATGCCGGCGACGTGGAGCGTTTCAGCCAATCCATTGCAGCGGCCATTCGGACTGCCATAGGTATCTGAAGGGGCCGCCACTTTCTTCTTCGCAGTTGGTCGGCGGTAGGGCTTCCTCCCAAAGATTGGAAGTGCGCTGGGAATATCTGTGAGAATTTGTAGACCGGAGACATCTCTTAGACATTTCGCAAAGTCAAAAACCCGACTAACTGCCGGATTTTCAACAAATTGTCTTCCGGTCGGCGAGCCGCTCAACACTGGCACGGGATTTGCAATCTCACCGTAGCAAATACAGAGATTGGCTTCCCGGGGTGGCCGGAACGCAACCTCGACTGTGTTCCGGTTTTGGGGGGTCAGTTAACAAAGGGGGCTTGCACCGGCCCCCTTTTTTTATTTCCCACACTATAGATTCCTATTGAGACGGATGAAAGTTCCTGTCCGCTGCGCCTCGATCAAATCAACCTTGTTCGCCGGGAAACCGTTCTGGAAGCGGTAATCAAGACGAATCAGAGTGGCAAAGCAGAGGGAAAAAAACTAGTAAAGGTTTGACTACGTACTGTATAACGAATCGAACGAGGACCCATGCCCCGGACCAGCCCCGACACCATCAGGACCAAACCGGGCAAGAGACGAGCACTTTTTAAACCTAGGCGGAGCGTTTCCGCTCCCGTGCTGGT
>DASSYL010000589.1:0-2152 GCA_035703315.1 Candidatus Acidiferrum sp.
GTAGCAGCTAGGCGACTCGAATTCTTTGAGTTTTTTCGCCATCTCGGCAAGACGATGATCCACAAGGCCGAAAACGGTCTTTTTTTCGAAAGCACCGTCGCCATTGCGATGGCCGGCGGGGAGGCCCGTGAGGATTTCAATTCCCTGCTCGATTTTTTCCACCGGCCAGACATGAAACTGATTGGCGGCGACTGCGTCGAGTACGTCATCGCGCAGCATCAAGTCTTCCACGTTGGCAGCCGGAATCAATACTCCCTGGGAACCCGTAAGGCCCTTGATGCGGCACACGTCGAAAAAGCCCTCGATTTTTTCGTTCACGCCGCCGATCGCCTGGATGTCGCCTTGCTGGTTCATGGAACCGGTAACGGCCAGATCCTGCCGCAGCGGCAAACCTGCCAGCGCGGAAACCAGTGCGTAGACTTCGGTGGAGCTGGCACTGTCGCCGTCCACGCCGGAGTAGGATTGTTCGAAACAGATGCTGGCCGCAAGCGAAAGTGGCTTATCCTGCGCGAAGCGATTGCGGAAAAAGCCGGCGATGATCTGTACGCCCTTGTCATGAAAGCGGCCGCTGAGATTCGCTTCGCGTTCGATGTTGATGAATCCGGTTTTGCCCAGCGCGGCGCTGGCAGTGATGCGAACGGGCTTGCCGAAGGAATAGCCCCCGATTTCGAGGACGCTGAGACCGTTGACCTGGCCGGTGCGCTGGCCGGAAACGTCGACGAGCAGCGTACCTTCCTCGATCATTTCGCGAATGCGCGTTTCGACCAGGTTGTGGCGCTCAACTTTGGAGTCGAGAGCTTTGCGGACGTGAGCCGCGCGGACGACCGTCTCGCCGCAGGCGTTCGCTTCGTAGTTGGCTTCGCGCGCGATGTCGGCAATGTCCACAAAACGCGCAGTGACTTTATTGCGGCGACCGGCGCGGCGAACGCCATATTCCAGCATGGCGGCAAAAGCGCCCCGGTCAAACGGCCAAAGACCTTCCTTTTCAGAGAGCGTGCGAAGGCGGCCGGCGTATTCAGCGATCACCGAATCGTTCATGGCCATTTCTTCATCGAACTCTACGCGCACTTTAAAAATCTTGCGAAAGTCTTCTTCGTAGTCGTAGAGCAGCTCGTACATTTCGCGGTCACCAATCAAAATCACTTTTACACTGATCTGAATCGGTTCAGGCTTCATGCCGGTAGCGCCAAACGGGTAGAACATGTCGACGGGCTGAATTTCCAGCCGGTTGTGATTCAGCGTGCGCTTCAATGCGCGCCAGACACCCGGTTCGGAAATCGTTTCGAGCGAGTACATGATGAGGTAGCCGCCATCGGCGCGCAGGAGCGATCCTCCGCGCAGGTCCATGAAATCGCTGGACCAACCGCCGCGTGCGTCATAGGTGCGCTGGATGGTACCGAAAAGATTGGCGTACGTAGGCGTAGTTTCGAAAATGACGGGCGATCCGCTTTCATCGTCATGGGAAAGAATCACGTTGACGCCGTAAATGCGAAACGGATCCCGCTCCGGACCCGGCGGCTTTGGCGCGCCTTCCGCGCCTTCGGGGCGATCCTCTTCTTCGCCCTCGCGCTCCTTGAATGGATCCAGATTGTCTAACACGTGGTGGCGCACTTCTTCGAGATATTCGGAAACGCTTTCGCCGGGATATTTTTCCTTTAGCTCCTCAATGACGCCGTCGACCAGAACCGAGGCGGCTTCCTGTTCGAGATAGCTGAGTTCGCTGGCCAATTCCCGTGAGAGCGTCAACGTTTTGCGGTAGACCACAGTGAATTCCTGGCGGAACTGCTCATACTTGCGCTCGATTTCTTCGGCGACGGGCCCGTCGAGTTTGCCTTCGTGCACCATCTTCGAGATGTCCTCGATGGGCACCATCTGTCCTTCGAGGACTGGGAAAATTTCCGGCAACGCCACCGCGCCTACCTGCATATGGCCAAGAGCAAACTGTTCGCGGGCAATCTTGCGAGTGAAGTCGTCCATCAATTCCTTTTCGCGCGCGGTGAAGCGTTCGACGATTCTTCCTTTCTGCCGCTGAAAGGGCTCGCCCTCGAAAACCTGGGGGATGCGGCGGCGCAGGAAGTCGATGCCAGCTTGCATGTCTTTCCTGAACGAATTTGCCTGGCCACGCGCAAGTGTCAGCAACCTGGGCCGGTCG
>DASSYL010000003.1:0-3841 GCA_035703315.1 Candidatus Acidiferrum sp.
TCATTCGGTGTGATTTCTACCAGCATGAACGCGCAATCTGTATCGAACGACTTCGCGCTAAACGCCGCCCCGCGAATATTGCCGCGCCGCAGTTGTCCAGACGACCCTTCTGTAAAATAGGTGATTCCTTTTTGCGGAGTCATCCGTTCATAAACATGATCGTGTCCGGAAAAAACTACCTGCACGCCGTATCGCTGAAACAGTGGTTCTAGAATTCCCCGCAACTCCACTGAAGAGCCGTGCGCCGCCGCGGACGAATAAAGAGGGTGGTGAAAAAACGCGATTTTCCACTCGTCGGTCGAGTTCTGCAGCTGATTCGTCAGCCAGGTTAGCTGGTCCGGGTCCATATAATTGCTGTCCAGCGCGAAAAATCGCACGCTGTTTCCTTTAAACGAATAATACCGTCGTCCGTCCATGTTGAAAGGTTTGTACGACTGTTCTTCCGGGACGTCATGATTGCCCAGGCTGGCGTAAAACCTGACTTTGTTGTCAAGCAACGGCTTGTAAGGCAGCTCAAACTTTCTCTCAAAGTCGCGTGGCGTCTTGCTGCCGTATATGTTGTCGCCCAGCATCAGCACAAACTCGAAAGGGAACTGTCCGTGCGCCAGCCGCAGTCGTTCCGCTGTTTCATACTGCAGCCGCTCACCCGTACCGGAATCGCCGATAACCGCAAAACGCACTGACCCCTTTGCCTGCGGCAGCGTAATTTGCTGTGCCGCGGCGGGAACCACCAGAATTGCGCCCAGAAGAACGCGAATCAGAATCCGCAGCATGGCCCTCAGGTGTGCGCAGGCGCATTCGGAAATGCGCCTGAGAAGATATCAATCACCAGGTGGGACTCCGTGTCCTCTAGCACCAAATCGTTGCCCACGATCCGGTACTCGATCTTCCTGGGCAACTTGGGAAAATGCTGCAGCAATGTGGGCGGCACTGTCGTCGTCGGAATTCTCTCCGGATACGGTTTGTTGATGTACAGGTCCAGTTTGACCGGCTCGCCCTGTGCGAGCGTGCGTTCTATTTTCTTGGCGCGTTTTCCGGAATAGGCTCGATCAATCGCACGCCGAAATGCCTTCTGCGAGTCGAGCGTAAAAACGTCTCCCTGCTTCGCGTCCTTCCGGCCATCCTGAATTTTCTGCGCCAACATTTCCTGATGCTTCTGAATTTGTTCTGCCGTCGCCTTTTTGTCCGCGCCCGGAACCCCGTCTCTCATCGTATTGCGTAGCTTGTCGTATTCGTTTACTTTTTCTAGAAATTCCCGAAAGCGCGTCTGCTTGCCGTGGGCGCCCTTGTCCTCGACCGCCTCCGCTGCGGTTTGCGCGCTCCCCATCTTCCCCACGCCACCAGACAGCAATAAACATCCGCACAACGCCAGCCGGCTGGCCGTCTTCAGGCTCATGCGCTTTCCACCTGCGCCGCGGTTTCTTGTACCGCTTCCTTGAACGCCTGCTTCACCGTCTTCTTTACCGCCTGCTTTAGCGTTTCCTTGGTTTCCTCATCCGCAAGCACTTTATTGCCGTTTTCCTTGACCACCTTCTTTACCGCGCGCTTGATGGTCTCGCCCAACGGATCCAGCTTCTTGACCAACTTTTCCTCATCGCGCGGAGTCTCTTTCCCGCGATCCGCGGTTTTTGACTTAACTTCTCTATTCTTGTTCTCTTCCCAATCTCCCTCGAACGTTTCCACCAGCTTGCTGATGACGGCTCGTTCTTTCACGATCAGCCCCAGCTCGCGCCGCGAATCCAATTCCAGCTTGCGCAGGCTCTGGCTTCCCACGAACGCGTGCTTGCGGTCCCGGATAATCGTCCGCGTGTGGAGCCGCACGCTCCCCAACCGCCGCGCATCCAGCGAACTCGCCTTCTTGCCCAACCGGCCGATGATCTTGATCTCCACTCCTGCCTTCTGCCGTTCGAGCAGCAGCCGCACCATTTGCGAATCTGAAATCTTCGGATCGTAAATCAGTAGCTCCTTGCGCGCGTTGCGAATGAATTCCGTCAGCTGCTTTCGCGCGTTCAATGGGCTAACCAGAAAATTATCCAGCTGCGGAGTGTACGGATGCCGCTTGGTATCGGCTTCGAACAGCTTCACCGCTTCCTGTACCAGAGCTTTGTTTCGCGTGACGATACCAAACGCTCGGCTGTGTTCGAGATCCACCGTCGTGTAGTTGTAGGACAGGACGTACAGCGTCTTACGGTCAATGATCATCATCTTGGCGTGATACCGCACCAAGTCGTCGCTACTTCGCGTCACGGTAACGCCCGAATCCAGGAACCTTGTTTCCAGTCGCCGCAGCTGCTGTTCGCCGCCGCGGTTCGAAAAGGCTACCAGCGCCCGAACAAAGACGCCTCGCGTCGCCGCCGCACGAATCGCTTCCTCAATCTGGTTTCGGTCCAGGCGGAATATCACAATCTCCACCATCTTTTTCGCGCGGGTAATCGCGTTCAAAATCGGGGCCACACCGTCGTCTGGTTGTACTAGTACCTTCACAGGAAAAGTTCCTCCCGAAGTTTCTCCACTGCTCGTCCCCTACCTGGCCCAAGCTGACACCGAACGCCCATGGTCGTCGCTAGGCGCACAGGCTAGGTGGCCCGCCGTCAGGCCACAATCGGTTCAACACAGTAGATTCCCCGATTGCCGGCCAACGTCAAAAACCCCTACTTTCCCTGCACCGGCCTCAAGGAGGCAAGATTATGGCGGGCCCTCGTTGGTACAAGCTTTTCTTCCTCGTCTTTGTAAGCGTCGCTGCGTTTCCATATCCTCCTGTTCGTCCTGCGCAGACTGCTTTTACTGTCGACGCGCGCAAACCCGCCGCAGTCAAGCCTGTATCCGTTGCCGCGCTCTGGCACAACCCCGGCGAGATCCCGTCACTGGATCTGACTTTCGGCCAGGGCGGCAAAGAACACGCCCCCCACAACGACGCGACGTACTCCTTCGTGAAAGAGGACCTCGGCGGGACCTCCACTAAGTTCTATGTAAAGGACCAAGAAGGTGTGGAATGGCTGGTCAAAGTTGGAGATGAGGCTCGCGGGGAAACCGCCGCCACTCGTTTCGTTTGGGCCATGGGCTATTTTGTCGATGAGGACTACTTTGTGCCCGAAATGCACGTTTCCGGCTTGCTCAAACTTCACCGCAAGAGCCACTCGATCCACAAAGACGGCACCATCACCAACGCGCGGCTCAAGCGCACCGAGAAAAGTCAGAAAAAACTCAACACTTGGGCTTGGACCGACAATCCGTTCCTCGGCAGCAGGGAATTGAACGGCCTTCGTGTCATGATGGCCCTCATGAATAACTGGGACCTGAAAACTGTGAACAATAAGGTCTACGGCGCAAAGCCAGCCCAAGAAGAAACTGCCTCCGTAGCCCGCGAAGAAAAGTTCTCCCACACTGAGGCCAATCCAGGCGACGGCGGCGCAGGCCCACTCGCCGACCCCAACCCTAAAGGTGCCGACGTCCGTTACGTCGTCAGCGACCTCGGTGCCAGTTTCGGCCGCACCGGCGGCGTCTCCAGCCGTTCGAAAGGCAAAGTGAAGGATTACGCGAAGGACCCCTTTATCCGCGCCACCACTCCGGAAACGGTCGACTTTGTCATGCGTACCAAGCCCGCCGGAATTCTGCGCCTTTTCAAACCCGGCTACTATCGCCAGCGAACCGCCATGGCCGACACCGTCGAGAATATTCCCCGCGCCGACGCCAAATGGATCGGCACCCAACTCGCACGTCTCACGCCCGAGCAGATCCGCTCCGCGTTTCAGGCCGCGGGCTTCACTGCCAAAGAGGTCGACGGCTACCTGGCCGAATGGAACAAACGAATCGCCGAACTAAACGCTCTATAGGCAAGCAC
>DASSYL010000012.1:0-4678 GCA_035703315.1 Candidatus Acidiferrum sp.
AAGGTTTTTCAGTTTTGGCGACAACAAAAAATCTAGCCGCAAACTTCGCGGTAAAGTCGCATCGTCTCCTCCACCATGCGATCCGCTGAAAATGTAGTTTCAATTCTTTGCCGGCCCGTCTGGCCCAATTGCGCCGCGAAGTTGCTGTCGCCCAGAATGTTTCGCAGCGCCCTAGCCAGTGCTTCCACGTTGCGCGGTTCCACCTGCAAGCCGCTCTTGCCGTCGTTCACAATTTCGCCGAGCGCGCAGCCGAAGTAGGTCACCGACGGGACGCCCTGTGCCATGGCCGCGAGCAGGGAAGTGCCCAATCCTTCGAACAGCGCAGGAAACACGAACACATCAATCGCGCGATAAAACACTTCAACATCCTTTACGAAGCCTGCAAAGATTACCGCTTCTTGCAACCTGAGCTCGGCTGCAAGTTTCTGCAGCCGCACGCGATCCGGCCCTTCGCCGGCCAGCAGCAGCTTTGCATGTGGAAACTCATCGCGCAGCCGAGCCAAGGCTCGAATTACCCATTCCTGCCCTTTGTCTTCCAGGAGGACACCCGCGCATCCGAGCAGCCGGTCCTGATCCTTGACTCCCCAACGCAGCCGGTCCGCGCGCCTGGCGGCTGCACCCGGCAACGGTGGGATTTCTACACCTTCATAAATAACCGCGAGTTTTTCCTTTGCTGCACCGGAAGCCAGAGCTTGCTCCGCTACCCATTTCGAATTGGCGATGATTCGCGTCGCCGCGCCGTACCGCGCCCGCGAAAAATAGCCGCGCCCCAGCGGAAATCCGACCCGTCGCGAAATCAGCAGGGGAACCCGCAGATACGCTCTGGCCATCCAAGCCGCGCTCAGCGCGTGCGCCTCATTGACGTGCACCAGGTCGAACCGCCCGTCGCTCATCAGCCGGCGTATTTTTCTGGCGGCGGGAATCCGCAGCGAATGCCGCGACGTGTAGTGCACGCAGATCCCGGCCTTTTCCGCCCGATGGCCTAGCGAAGAGCCCTTCGCCGTCAGCAATTCGGCCGCATGCCCTCGCTCGTACAGCCCTTTCAACAGCAGCAAAAACTGGTTCTGACCGCCTCGCCATTCCCGTTCCAGGTCCACCATCAGCGGAATCATTTGCCTTGTCCACTCGGCTTTCTCTCCGCCGCCAACAGTTGTCCCAGCTTCGCATATTTCAGGCGCACCGTCTTCGCCGCCATACTGGCGATCAGCAGGCCGCGGTGTCCGTCCAAAAAGCCGCCGCGCAGCACGAAGGTGTGGAAGAAACTCCACGGGGTCGCGAACCACAGCGCCCCGCGCCAGTGCCGCTGGCCCTGTTCGAACATCTGTCGCGCGGCGAGTGTCGAATAGCGCTCCGCGTTCGCTTCGTGCTCTCTGAATTCGTGAATCGTGTAGTGCAGCAAATCGCCGCTCAATCGTCCGCACGGTCCTTTGTACTGCAACTTTTCGTGCAGGCTGCCGGCATATTCCGTGGCCCCCTGCCGATACAGCCGATCTTTGAAGTCCGGATACCATCCCGAATGCTTGATCCAGGCGCCCAGGTACCAGGTTTTGCGAGCGACTTCATAAACGTCGAATTTCGGCACCCGCTTTTTCCAGTCCAAGATCGCCGTCTGCAGCGTGCTGCTCAATTCCTCGTCTGCGTCCATCGCGAGGATCCAATTGTGGCTGGCCAGCGAGGCCGCGAAATTTCGCTGTTCCGAATAGTTTGTCCACTGGCGAAAGTGAAACGCCGCGCCAGACTCTCGCGCAATCGCCTCGGTCCGATCGGTGCTTCCCGAATCCACCACGATCACTTCGTCGGCGACTGCGCGCAACGACGCCAACAGGCGCGGCAAATTGCGCTCCTCATTTTGGGTAATGATGCAAGCGGAGAGGCGATTCATGGCGCGGGGCTTGGCTGGCCGCCCAAGTATCTCACAGTCCCCACGCCCGCACTTGCCGCCGGTCCTGAACTCCGGCCCTGTGCTACCATCAAGATTCACTCAAACTCAGGAGATTACGCGTGGCGGATCACCTTTCGCGCAAGGAACTAAAGCAGGACAAAATCCGCGAGTCTATCGAACACGGCGCCGAGGCCGTCTATTCGCATAGTCAGGTTGCCGCCGCCGCGGTAGGCGCCATACTTCTCGTGGTCCTCGTTTACGGCGGCTGGAAATTTTACACCGATCGCCAGACCCTCCAGGCTTCGGCGGGGCTCGACGAAGCCATGAAGATTTATAACGCCCCCCTCCGCACCGCCAATGCACCCGGCGAACCCGGCGAACTTACCTACACCGATAGCCAGAAACGTTCGCAGGATGCTTCGCAAAAATTTGCCGCCGTCGCCGAAAAGTATCCCGGCATAAATCCCGGAAAACTTGCCCGCTACTATCAGGCGCTCACCCTGCTCGACCTCGACAAGCAAAATCAGTCCATTGAAGAGCTGAAAAAACTCGTCGGCGGAAGCGACAAGGAACTTTCCGCCATGGCGCAGTATCAACTAGCCACTCTTTATGCGCGTACCGGCAAGACCGATGACGCGATCAAGAATTATCGCGCGGTTGCCGACTCCAAATCCGCTCTCGTCCCGCGTCCTCTCGTTCTGCTCGAACTAGCCGACTTGCTCCGCCAGGCCAATCCTGCGGAAGCCACTTCGCTCTATCAGCAGTTGAAGAAAGACTATCCGACGAATACAGCCATTGCTGACCGCGCCGATCGCGGCCTGGACTTACTCGCGCCGAAGTCTTAACAGTTTCAGCCGTTCGCCACAAACACGGAGCGGATGATCCCGAATCCTTCTCCACTCACGGCGCTGGCCATGCGCGAAGAAGTCTCGCGCGGCCGCCGCTATCCCGAAACCCGCCACCCTTATCGCAGTGAGTATGCGCGCGACCGCGATCGCATCATTCACGCGCGCGCCTTTCGACGCCTGGAAGCGAAAACGCAGGTCTTCACCGCGCGCTATTCCGATCACTTCCGCAATCGCCTTACCCACACGCTCGAAGTCACACAAATCGCCCGCACCGTCTCGACCGCGCTTGGCCTCAACAGCGAGCTCGCCGAAGCCCTTGCTCTCGTCCACGACATCGGCCATCCGCCCTTCGGCCACGCCGGCGAACGCAAACTCGACGAACTCATGCGGGCCCATGGTTCGCTCTTCGACCACAATCTCCACGCGCTGCGCATCGTCGAACAGTTCGAGCACCGCTACCTTGAATTCACCGGCCTCAATCTCACGTTTGAAGTCCGCGAAGGCATCATCAAACACTCGCGCGACTACGACGCCGCGTCTTTTCCGCAACTCGCCGAATATCTCCTCGACCTGCGCCCGCCCCTCGAATCACAGCTCATCGATTGGGTCGACGAAATCGCATACAACACCGCCGACCTGGACGATGCCCGCGAAGCCGAACTCCTCGACCTCGATCTTCTGCGCGGCGAAGTTCCGCTCTTCGGCGATGCTTATACTCGTGTAGACCGCTCCTATCCTGAAGCGAAAGAAAAACTCAAGTTCAGCGAAGCCCTAAAGGACGTGCTAAACGCGCTCGCTTCCGATTTGATCGAAACCACCACCGCTCGAGCAAAAAATTCCGCCGTCGCTTCCATCGAGGAAATCCGTAAACACCCGACCCGCCTTGCCGGCTTGAGCGACGCAATCGCCGTGCAAAACACCCGCCTTAAACAATTTCTCATCGCTCACCTTTACACGCATCCAGTGATAACGGAAGACCGCGATCACTCGGTCGAATGCCTCGAACGCCTTTTCCACCTCTACTTCAACCAGCGCGACTCCATGCCGCCCGATCATGAAGAGCAAAGTCTCCGCGTGCCGCGCCACATCGTCGTCTGCGACTACATCGCCGGCATGACCGACCAGTTTCTCCTCAAGCAGTATCGCGATCACTTCGGTGCGGCTCCGCATTCTTCTTCCGCTGCCCTCTGACCCCTTGCGCCTTGGCCGTTTTAAACTCCATCATGGATTGTCATTTTCGGAGCTTCTAATGCTCTCGCTTCGTAAAATTTTGCTTTTGGCGCCGCTGCTGGTGCTGCCTGCTGTGGTCTCGGCACAAATTCCGGGCATCGCTTCCTCGCCCACTCCTGCCCACAACACGGCCCAAGCCGCCACTGTCGATCCACTAGGCCGCGAAACTCCTCGCGGCACTGTCATGGGTTTTTTGCGCGCCGCGCAAGACGAAAACTACGCCGTGGCTGTTCAATACTTTCAGCCCGCTGCCGGCCGCCGTCGCGCCAGGGCTGACGAAGAGCAAGACCTCGCCGCACAGCTGCTGGCCGTCTTCAACCAAAAGATCCTCACCTCTTCCCTCGATTCGCTTAGTCGCGATCCGCAAGGCCGTCTCGACGATGGTCTTCCGCCCAACCAGGAACTCCTCGCCGGTGTCCGCGAAGGCTCCGGCTCCTTTTCCATTCAGCTCGTCCGCACTGACGATGATCGCGGCGGCAAGATATGGCTCATCTCCCGCAAAAGTCTCGACGCCATTCCCGAAATTTACGACTCACTTCAGTTCTCCGACTTGGAAAAGAAACTCCCGCCCATCCTGACCAAGAACCGCTTTCTGTATATGCCTCTCTGGCAGTGGCTGGCCATCCTTCTCGCCATTCCCGTCGCGATCGCCATTGCCTGGCTGCTTTCCCTGATCCCGCGCTTTGCCTTGCGCTACTACCATAAGAAAAACGCTATC
>DASSYL010000093.1:0-9162 GCA_035703315.1 Candidatus Acidiferrum sp.
AGGCCACCAGCAAGCGCAAACTCGACGCCGCCTTGTCCGTCACCGCCAAACTCCGGAATTCCTATGTTAAGCCGGAGGCCAGCCGACGGAGAAAAGGCCGAACCAAAATGTCTCCGGTGGCGCTAAACGTTGTCTCCAGACTCGCTCAATAGAGCAGTTGATCGCCCGATCGCGATCCACCACATTGCTCAGATCTGCAGAGCCGCGGTATTAGAGATCTCTCCGTTCGTCTCAAAGTCCAGTGCGACTGTACCCCTTTTCTAATTTTCCTCCAACCAGCGGCCTTTGTGTTTTTCAGGTTTCTTCCTTTTGTCCTGAATCAC
Source organism: Candidatus Acidiferrum sp. (assembly GCA_035703315.1). Taxonomy (GTDB): domain Bacteria; phylum Acidobacteriota; class Terriglobia; order Acidiferrales; family UBA7541; genus Acidiferrum. Next base: position 324 of record DASSYL010000093.1, read on the forward strand.
CTTGGTGCCCGCCGGAGCCAGGCCCGTGGCACGCGCCCGCCTGCGCGCTTCTTTCCCTTTTTCCAATTTCTTCTTTCTCTTTTTCATCTCTTTTCCCTTGCAGCGACTTGTGCATCCTACACCAGCCACGACGGTCCGTTTCGAATCGGTTCTCGATCCACAAACTTCCCGGCTCGTGCTAACGTGTCCCCCGCCCGGTCCCACCAGCCTCGAGGCTTTCATATTCTCTTCACGCGGAGCCGTTATAATTCTTTCCATGCACAAGGCTAAATTCCATTTCGTCGCTCTATTCGCACTGGCTTGCTCGTTCAATGGCTCCCTGTTCGGGCAGACCCCGACGCCACCAACCCAACTTCCCAATGGGCGCTTGCTTGGCGAAGTGCCCGGTCATCCGCGCACCGTCAACAACCTCGCGACCGCTGCCGCTGTTTCACCCGATGGCCGCTTCGTGGTCTTACTGCACAGCGGCTACGGCGCTTACTCCACGGACAGCAAGCATAACTACCAGTCGATCTCCGTTCTCAACGTGGCCACCGATACGCTCACCGATTTCCCGGAACAGCGTCTGGATCACAGCGCGCACCAAACTTATTTTCTCGGACTTGCTTTCAGCCTCGACGGCAAACACCTTTACGCCAGCATGGCTTCGTACACTGATCCGCTTGGCAAAAAGGAAAACGACACGGGCAACGGGGTCGCCGTCTACTCTTTCGAGGACGGCAAGATCGCGCAGGAGAAATTCCTGCCGCTTACGCCGCGGCCCTCGCTTCCCCGCGGCAAGGTCCGCCGCGAGGAATTCAAGGACGTCACCTACCCCGCCGGCCTCAGTGTTGGCAAAGTCGGCGGCCAAGAACGCTTGCTCATTGCGAGTCATCAATCTGACGAAGCGCTGCTCGTGAATCCTGCCGACGGCAAAATCGTTTTCCGCTTCGATGTTTCGACGTTCAAGCGCATCCCCGGTTCACTGCCCTACACAACGGCCATCACCAATGACGGCAAACGCGGCTACGTCTCGCTCTGGAATGCTTCTACCGTTGCTGAACTCGATCTGATTCGCGGCAAAGTTGTCCGCAAGATCGCATTGAGCAAACCGAGCGTAGCACTCGCTGGCGGTTCACATCCCACCGCACTGCTCCTGAATCGCGATAGTTCTCTGCTATTTGTGGCGCTCACCAATCGTGACCAGATCGTCGCGCTCGACACGCGCAGCAACAAGATCGCATTCACACTCTCCACCAAGCCTCAGGGGCAATCCTACGGCGGCAGCGATCCGCAATCTCTTGCACTCTCGGCGGACGAAAAATATCTTTTTTCCGCCAACGCAATTTCTGATTCTGTTTCCGTATGCAACCTGGCCAGTCACGAGGCCGCGGGCTTCATTCCGACCGAGTGGTATCCCACCGTCGTCGCCACGGCGTCAAAAGATTTGTTGATTGCCAGCGCGAAGGGGCACGGATCGGGGCCCAATGCGCAGAGCATCGGAGATAAGTCCGACGGACGTGTTCAATACCCTTACGTGATGGGACTGATTCGCGGCTCTCTTGCCCGCCTCCCCATCAGGGAGATCGAAAACAATTTGCAGCGTTTCACGAAGCAAACACAGGAGCGTAATGCTATCCGTGGAAACGTCGACCAGGTTGCGTTTGCTTCCGGTGAAAACAAGATAAAACACGTCATTTACATCATCAAAGAAAATCGCACGTACGATCAAATCTTCGGCGACCTCGGCGTCGGCAACAGCGATCCGTCACTCACCATGTACGGCGCGGAAATCACTCCGAACCAGCACGCTCTGGCGAAACAGTTTGGTGTGCTCGACAACTTCTACGTGAGTGGCGATGTTTCGGGAGACGGCCACGTGTGGTCCACTTCCGCTTCCGTCTCCGATTACATCGCCAAGACGATCCCGGTCGCCTATCGCGGTGCTGAGCACACTTACGATTCAGAAGGCACGCTGCTGGAGGGAATTTCCGTCGAGGACGAGCTGCCCGATGCGGGCGAACCGACGGGCGGCTATCTCTGGAAGAATTTCGCCACGCACGGGGTCAGCTATCGCCACTACGGCGAATACATCGTGTCACGGTGGTGTAATGCTAAGGAAGCAAACACATCGCCTACAGCCGGTCCGCCCAAGGTTGCCGGAGTGCAGTGCTCGCGCACGGTTATCAAGAAGGGCGAGCCGCTCGAGAAGAATGTCGGCGAACCGCGCGGCGGTCCGAGCCCTTATGCGTGGGACATTCCGGTGCTAGCCAAAAATATCGCCGCCGAATCGGAGCTGCGCGGCCATTTCGATCCGCTCTTCCCAGATTTTGAGGTGTCGTATCCGGATCAGCTGCGCGTGGACGAATTTCTCAACGAGTTCAACAAGTTTGTCGAAACACGCAAAAGCGGCAAAGACGAAATGCCGCAATTCATTTTGCTGCGCCTGCCCAACGACCACACTGCCGGGTTGAACAAAAATCAACCCACGCCATCCGCTTCCGTCGCGGACAACGATCTGGCCGTCGGCCGCGCCGTGGATGCCGTTTCGCACTCGCCTTACTGGGAGGACACCGCCTTCTTCATTCTGGAAGACGACGCGCAGGACGGTCCGGACCACGTGGACTCGCACCGCAGCATTGGGCTGGTCATCAGCAAATATTCGCCGCGGCCATCGACGCACGAAGGCATGACCCATCCCTTTGCGGACCACAACTTCTACACGACCATCAATATGATTCGCACCATGGAATCGCTGTTGGGCGTCCCGCCGATGAACTCCAACGACGGCCGCGCGGCAGTGATGGCACCTCTTTTCAGCGGCGATGGCTCCCAGCCGCCGTTCAGTGTCGATTTCCGCAATCGCGACAACGGCATGATTTACAAAATGAACGAGAAGGAATGGAAAGAAGGCGCCAGCCTTAATTTCAAGCGCGCCGACGCTGTGGATACGGCGCTGCTGAACAAATTCCTCTGGCAGGACATCATGGGCGACAAACCGATGCCCGAGCCGCAGCACAACGTCTTGCCGGCATCCACGGAAGAGGCTCGCCAAGAATTCAAGTCCTCGCGCAAAAAGAAAGAGAAAGACCTCGACTAATTTAGAAGGCAAACGTCGCCTGTAGCTCGATGCGGCGATTCGAATACAAGCCGCTGCCGGGGCCGACGGGCTGAGAGATGGACTGGCCGAAAATTGGCGAGGTGATGACGCCGATCGGTGCGGCGACATTTACGTTGTTGAAAATATTTCGCGCGGAAACCGCCAGCGTAAGGCTATAACGCTGGCCCGAACTGTCGCCACCGCCAAACATTCCACCGCCACGATTGCCGCGTCCACCACCCGGGCCGCCGGGACCGCGTCCAAATGTGCCACCGCTCATCGGGCCTCCACCAGCCGCGTTGGCTTGGGCTTTCTTGCCAAAGCCGAAGGTCTTGCTCAGGCGAAGGTTGAGAGCAAAACGCGCGGGACTTTGGCCGCAGTAGATAGGAATTTCCGCCTGTCCAGCGGGCGGCTTGCAATCAAAGCTGACGCCGCTGCGAACCGTTCCGAGCGCTTCCGCGTTGGCTAACGCGGCTTGGAACTGCGCGTAGGTCGGACGGTCGGTAAACACCGAGTCGTTGTTGGTATCCATTCCGCTGGTGACATTGAAAGGAACTCCTGAGCTGGCCACCAGGAACGGACTTAAACGAAACATGTACGGCAAACTGATGGTCCCGCCAAGAAACAGACGGTTGCGAATATCAAAGGCGGTGCGGCCATAATCCAAAGCGAGATCATATTGATTTGAGGGGAAGCTGGTCACGCCGGAAGTGTTGCTGCGCGCATAGTTCAACGTGTAATAGCCGAACAGAGAAAGTTTGCTGCCCATGCGGACGTTGCCGTTGACGATGAACTGGTTCTGCTTGAAGTCACCGGAAGTATCGTACTGATAGACATTGTCGTCACTGCCGAGCGGCCGGTCGGAGGGATCGAATGCCGGTGGCAACGGCGCGTTGATATTGCGCGTCATGAGCGCGTGGACGCCGCGCGAATTCAAATAGGTGAACGCGACGTTGGCGTTATGCGTCACCTGTTTTTCCAGAGTGAGGCCGGACTGAATGATGTAAGGAGTTTTCCAGTCGGGAGCGATCTGGTAAATCGTGGGCGAAGTTTGCGCCGCCGCAAGTTGCGCGGGCGTAGGCAGGTTCGGGAAGAAATCGGGATTGATGACGACGAAACTTTGCTGGGTGACGCCGTTCAACAAGAGAGCTTGCTCAATGTACTGCTGCTTCAGCCGGTTGTAGAAGATGCCGAAGCCGGCGCGCAGCACCGCCTTCGGAGTGCCCTGCTTGTTCTTGCCGAGGCCCCAGGCAAGGCCGAAACGCGGAGCGAGTCCACCACTGTTGCCGAGCTGATTCTGCCATTCGTAGCGGACGCCGTAGCTCGCGGTGATGTTGGGGCGGATGCGCCACTCGTCCTGAACGTAGAAGCCGAGATCGGCGTAGTTGTCCTCGACGAAGGAGTTACCGACGGTTTGCGTGAACTGAACGGCGCCGCCGCCATTGGTGCGAATCTGGTCGGGCGTCTCGTCGGCAGCAAGACCTTGCTCGGTGATCTGATAGGCCGTGAGCGAATCGAAGGTGAACGCGCCGTTGAAGCCGAGTGTTTTGTCCGTCGAATCGCGGTCGACGCGGGCCCGCACGCCAAACTTGATGAAGTGTTTCCCCTTCGCGATCGAGGTGTAGTTCTGGATTTCGTACCCACCCGTAGTTCCAAAGAGATTGCCGAGAGTGTTGCCGCCGCCGGTGAACGCGCCGCTCACGTTGATGGAGGGAGTCGTATCCAAGACGGTCTGCGTGGAGTTGGAGCGGACGTACTGAAAACGAGTTTCGTTGATGACGTGCTCGCCCAGCGTCTGGGTGTCGCTGATCTGGACGGTGTGTTCGGTATCGAGAGAGTTGTAGGCCTGGCTCGGGAGGCTGGATTGACCGATGCCGTCGTTCTGTTCGTTCTCGCGGTAATACTGATAGCGAACAGTAAGAGTATTTGAGGGCGTGAGCTGATAGTCGAGGCGCGGCGTGAGATTGGTGCGAGTGCGCGGATTCTCAACGCCTTGCGTGAACTGAATGGGATCGAAATTGCTATCAAGGGCCGGCGTATTGATGATGGAGATATCGTTGGTGTTGCGGCGGTCGATATTGAAGAAAAAGGATGCTTTCCTACTGAGCGGACCGCCGATGTTGCCGTTGTACAGAATGGAATGATAGCTGGGCTGCTCGGCCGCGCCGAGGAAGGGATCCTTGGCGTTGAAAGCGTCTCCCGTGCCGTGGACCATGAACTGGCCGTGGAATTTGTCGGTGCCGGGCTTGGTCAGAATTTCAATGCGGCCGTAGCCGAGTTGGTCGTATTCGGCGGAAAACGGATTTTGATTGATGCGAATTTCGCGAATGGAAGATTTTGGTGGTAATTGGCCGGCGGTAAATCCGTCAATGTAAATTTGTCCGCCATTGGGGCCGGCGGAGGGACCGGCCAGCGCCGTCAGTTCGTCCTGCATTTCGTCGGGGTCATCGGAAAGAGCCTCGAGGTCCTTGCCCGTGAGCGTGATGGAGTTGGCATTGTTCGCGCCGCTGGTGTCCAGCGAAGCGGCGTTCTCGGAGACCTCGACTTTCTCCTTTTGCTCTTCAATGTTGAGGTGAATGTTCAGAACGGCCGCTGCGCCGGCGCTGACGGCGACATCTTTGGCCTCAAATTGCGCGAAGCCGGTGGCGAAAACTTGTATCGTGTATTTGCCGGGCCAAAGCGTCTTCGCTTCGTACGAGCCGTCGCGGTTGGTCGTGGTGGTGACGGTCGCGCCCTGAGTGGGGAACACCAGGACCGTAGCACCGGCGACCGCGGCCCCGGAAGGGTCAACGACCTGTCCACGTAGAGAACCGGTAGTGGTTTGCGCCGCCGCGCCTGAGACCAGCAGCAAAAGTGATACCTGGAAAAACACGAAAACTTTTACGGCGGCCCTGCGGAAAAAATGCATTCCATCTCCTGTGGGATATTTTGTTCTGCGAGTTTGACGTTTCAATTGGCGGAAGGTTCTCCACCGCCGAGGCTCCAGGGAGAAAGAATCATGTCCTGGCCGCCTTTGGGCGAAGCGCGCAAGATGGCTTCGACGCCCGCCAGCAGCGTCACCACCGCCGGCGAATCTTTTTCGCTTCCCTGTGTGCTCACTACCATCACCGCGTCGCCCTTTTGCAAATCTGCCAGCGTGGCAGCGGGCATGCGCGCCAGCATCTGTTGGAGATCGCCGCCTCCGCGGTTGCCTGCGCCCATGGAACCTCCGGCCTGATCCGATGGCGGCGATTGCTGCTGATGCTGAGCCGGGGCGGCCTGAGCTCCGCCGGGCGAAGCCTGCGCTTCCGGGGATTGACCTTTCAACCGCGCGGCCAAGCGCTCGGCAAATGGCGGCGGCAATTTGCGCATCTGCGATTCCGCTGTGATTTTCACAGTCACCGCCGATTTTGTAGCGAGATCCTGAACGACGACGGTGTTGCTGGCCGCGTTTATGCTGGTTACGGTGCCTGCGATGTTGCGGAACGTGCCGGAGACGATTTCCGCCGCCTCAAAGCTGGCGCCATCGTCGCTGCGAGTTCCGCGCGCGCGCAACTGGTCGCCAGTTTGTACCGCGGAGAGAGGAGCCGGCTTAGCGGCGTCAAATCTTGTGGAGTCGGGCGCATAGCGGCGCAAAAGTGCGTCTTTCCCAAGATGCAAAACGATTCCCTTGTTTGCGGAGAATCCGTTGGTGGCGAGAATCACAGTTTGTGTTGCGGGATCAATGGATTTTACCAGGCCACCGACGCCGCGCTGCCATTCCGCGCGCTCCTTGTTTTGCTTTTCGGAAATGGCCGCCTTTTTCATGGCAATCAGCGAAGCGGCGCGCAGCGTTTTTCCATCGCCAGCCATCACGCCGCGAACTAGGACGCGATCGCCGGGCTGAAGATCGGCAAAGGCCAGTGGAGTGGCTTCTTTCAAGTCGGTCTTGCCCGGCTCGATCTGCAGCAGCTTGGTGGCATCCTCGATGGAAACCGTAGAAGCGACGCCCGCATCGGATAGCACAGTTAGCGATCTGCCGTTGATGGACTGGATGGCTCCTAGTACGCGTGGAGATGTGGAGGCTGGCTGTTGGGCGTTTAGCAGCGGGGCGGCGCACGTGTGTAAGCAAAAGCAGAGAAGAAGCGCAGCGCCCGTTATGAGTCCTGTTTTTTGAAATTGAGCTCGATTCATCGCTTTTCATTCGCCGCCCGGTTCGTGGGCAAAAGAAGCCAAGGCTGGAGGCACACTCCTAGAAGCAGCGCTGGAAGTAGGACGTAGGTCCGGCGCATTTCGGTACAAGGGTGGTCGCTCTCCGGAAAACGCAAGAGCTTCAAAGCGTCGGGGCCAGCTAAAGGGTTCGCCGATTCATATTCCGGCATCCGGCCTGCCTTGCTACACTTAGCCTAGTTGCCGTGACGGGTCTGTCTGCTCCACAGGATTATGGCCGGTGCTGCCATCGCAGGCGGTGGGTACGAATATGGGGAAGCCTCGGGTGCTCTTAGCTGACGACCACACGCTGGTGGTCGAGGCCTTTAGCAAACTTCTTGAGCCGCAATTCGAAATTGTGGGCACAGCCGCGGATGGACGGGCGTTGTTAGAAAAGGCCGTCCACCTGCAGCCGGATGTGGTGTTGCTTGACCTCAGCATGCCGATTCTAAACGGGTTCGAGGCCGGCGAACGCCTGAAGAAACTGGTGCCGCGCGCGAAGCTGGTCGTGCTGACCATGACCGAAGACGCCGAGGTTGCGGCGGACGTGCTGCACAGCTGGGCTTCGGGTTTTCTGCTGAAGAAATCGGCGAGCGCGGAACTGGTGAAAGCAATCCATGAAGTTTTGCGCGGCAAGACGTTTGTCACCACACATCTGGCGCAGAACCTTCTCGACAAGTTCGTTCGCGATCCGCAGCAGCGAGCAAAATCCCTCACGCCGCGACAGCGGGAAGTGCTACAACTGCTGGCCGAAGGCCTGACCATGAAGGAAGCGGCCGACGTGCTGAATGTGACGGCGCGCACTGTGGCCTTTCACAAATACAAAATCATGGAAGAATTTGAGTTAAAGACGAACTCGGACTTGTTGCGTTTTGCGATGAAAGAGCGGCTGATTACGCGCGTGTGAAGTTAGCTGCGTACGCTATTGCGGTCGGTCTTCGGCCCCGAAGCAAGAAGGAATTGCACTCTGGCGGAGTGAAACGATGGCACGCCTAAACCCACTGCGATTCGTTTCCCGGTTGGGCCGGTTCCTTTCCCTGACCCGTCTGGACTGGTTCGCGCTTTTTTTGTCCACGGCGAGCGTCATGTTGTTCGCGGCGTCCATGCTGATTTCCACTCCGCGTGGCGGCTCCGTAATCACCGCGTTGAAGAATGCCTCGTGGCTGCACTCTGGCATTCGCGAAATGACGGTAGACACGGTGCTGCAGTTTTTCCTGGGGCTGGAAGTTTTGCTGCTGCTGTGGCTCTGGCTGGAGTTCCCGCGGCGCAGAAGCACGGAAAACGCGCTGCGAAAGATCAATTCGCTGCAGCGGGCGATTGCGCGGTCCTCGGCGCGCATCGTGAGCATGACCTCCACGGAAATTGTGGCCGGATTGCACACCGAACTGGGCGGCATCCGGCAGATGCTCGGGGTCGAGCGCATCTGCTGGTATCAGCAGTGCCAGAGCGGGGCATGTTTTACGCGGCTGCAGACCGCGGGTTCGTCGCCTGAACGTCCGGGCCGCGAGTCCTTTACTGTCGTCGAGCATCCGTGGCTCGCAAATTCCATCCTGCAAGGTGTGCCGCGGCTGATCAGACGTTTAGCCGATATGC
>DASSYL010000166.1:0-4407 GCA_035703315.1 Candidatus Acidiferrum sp.
GCAACCGTCCATGCCGGGTATGCAAATGCAACACGGAGAACAACAGGCTCGACTGCGAGCTCCGGAATTTCCGCGCTTGGGCCGCGCGCAATCCAGCGCCAAAGATGCCCTGTTCACGCTCGATCGTGCACTCGAAACCGCACGGCAAAGTAATCCGACACTCCGCCAGGCCGAAGCGGGCATTCGCGCCGCGCGCGCTCGCACAGAACAAGCGGCGCTCTATCCCAACCCCACCCTCGGCTATTCGGGCGACGAAATTCGCGGCGGGGAATCGCATGGCGGCAAGCAAGGCTTCTTCGTTGAGCAATCCATCGTTACCGGCGGCAAGCTGTCCCGCGCGCGCGATGTGTTTGCCAAAGAAGCGCAGCTCGCCGAAATCGAAGCCGAAGAACAGAAAATTCGCGTGGAAACGGCGGTCAAGATGGCTTTTTATCGCGTTCTCGCTGCACAGGAGTTGGCGGATGCGCGCGCCGATCTCGCTCGTATCGCCAACGAAAACCTGGAAACCGAAAGGAGATTGCGAAACGCCGGCCAGGCCGACGAAACCGAAATCCTCGCCGCGGAACTCGAAGCTCGTCTCACAAAGCTTTCCGCCCGCACCATGGAAAATACTTTACGTGAGGAGTGGCGTGCCCTCGCGTCGGTGCTCGGCCAGCCCGATCTGGAGCTACAAATCATTGCCGGCGATCTCGAGCATGGTTGGCCGGAGCTTGAAGAGCGCCAGGTCGAGACCATCGCTACACAAAGCCCGGCCAATCGGATCGCCTCGGCCGCCGCCGAACGCGCGCAGGTCGAACTCGCTCGCACCCGGCGCGAAAAAATTCCCGATGTTCTCGCTCGCGCCGGCCTCGACTACAATCACGAGCCGCTCAATAATCCGCTGCTTGCTACGGGCTGGCAATGGAACGCGCAGCTTGCCGTCGAACTTCCGGTCTTTAACCGCAATCAGGGCAACATCGCCGCAGCTCGCGCCGATATCGACCGCTCCGAGGCGGAAAGACGGCGTGTCGCGCTCACGCTTCGCGAACGCGCTTCTTCCGCTTTCGACGAATATGCCAACGCCCGCCTCACGGTCGAGGAGTACCGCGACAATATTCTTCCGCTCGCAAAAAGATCCTACAGCCTGATGTTCGATCGCTATGGCGAAATGCTTGCTTCGTATCCGCGCGTTCTCGATACCAAGCGCAAACTCTTTGAACTGCAAAGCGAGTACATCGCTTCGCTGGAAACCGTCTGGTCCACCGGCCTGTCCTTGCAGGGCTTTCTGCTGACCGACGGTTTGGAGGCACCGACTCAGCCCGGCGAGATGGACCGCACCATCCGCGAAACCAATCTGCCCACGCCGGAACGGACGCGCTTGCCTTAGCAGCGGCGACGATCCTAGAGGCGTGTTCGGGCCGTACCCAGTCGGCCACACTAGTACGGTAGTTCCGTTGACTGGCCAAAAATCGAACCGCTACCGTCAAACTGGGCGCGGAGGTGTCTTCGCAGCGTGGTTTACCGCAGCGTTCCTCTGCATGGGTCAAAGTCTTTCACACGAAATGAGTGGCAATATTCATTCGCCGCTGCGATTTGATATGGGTACAACCTTAACCAAAGCGGGCCGCTATGAAATCACCGGCGAAGTCGGTCGCGGCGCTATGGGTGTGGTGTATCGCGCGAATGACCCGTTCATTGGTCGCACGGTCGCCGTAAAAACTTTGCAGCTCTCCGAACAAGGCACGGGCCTCACGCGCGAAGAACTTCTCAATCGGTTCCAGACCGAGGCGCGAGCCGCGGGCCTGCTGACGCACCCCAACATTGTCGTCGTGTACGACGCGGGCGAAGAAGAAGGTCTCTTTTTCATCACCATGGAGCTCGTCGAGGGCAAGAGCCTGCAAGCTTTGCTCGACGCCGGCCAGCTTTTCCCGCTTCCACGAGTTTTTCGCATCATGGAGCAGGCCTGTTCCGCCTTGCAGTTCGCGCACGACCGCAACATTGTTCATCGCGACATCAAGCCTGCCAACCTGATGCTCACGCCGGATGACACCGTTAAAGTCACCGACTTTGGTACCGCAAAAATTCTGCAGTTCGGCACCGTCAACCAGACGGCGCACGTGATGGGCACCCCGAGCTACATGTCGCCCGAGCAAGTGAAAGGCAAGGTCGTCGACGGCCGCAGCGATATCTTTTCGCTCGGTGTTCTGCTCTATGAAATGGTCACTGGCGAAAAGCCCTTTCCCGGCCAGAACATAACCACGGTCATCTACAAGATCGTCAACGAGGAGCCTGTCGCACCGCGCCAGCTCGATCCTTCGATACATTCCGGCCTAAACGCCATCATTCTCAAAGCGCTCGCCAAAGAGCCTTCGCGGCGCTATCAGCATTGCCGCGACCTGATGGAAGACCTGCGCAACTACAGGTCGCTGTCGGTCGCCGAAAATCCATCGGCCACTCTGCCGCTGGGCATCGGCTCTCCGCACTCGCATGCCGCAGCGCAGCTCCTGGATTCACATGTCGCCATAGCGTCGGGTTCGTTAAATTCCCGAGCGGGGAGCCCGTCAGAAACTCCTGTGGTCCGCCGCACCGGCGCGCTGCAGACCGCCGCGCCAGAACCACAAAAGAAAAACACTTTGGCCACAGTTCTCGCCGCCCTCTTTTTGGTCGGCGTAATCGTGTTCGGCGCTCAGAAAATTCGCCCGGTCGTCGAAGCGGCTCGCCAGACGCGCCAGGCAAACACTGCCTCCACCGCCGAGCCCGTTCAGGTCGCACCGCCTGAGTCCGCGGCCGCGGAAAAGTCCGCCGCTGAAACGTCAGGCGCCCCGAGTGACGCTCAACCTGTTTCTTCCACCGTAACAGCAACAGCCGGGCCCGACCCGAAGGATGCGCCAGCGCTTTCTTCCAAGCCGGCTGCCGTTGCCGCTGGTTCCCTTTCGCCCGGCGCTGCGGAATACAAACGGCGCATCGAACAACTCGCCGCAGAAAAGCATCTTCGATTGTCCATCAAAGGATCCGGATCCACGCTCGCGCTTTCCGGAAAAATTCGTCCCGCCGAGCACGGCGAACTCCTGAAATTTCTTCGCAGCGCCCCGGCAGGCATCCAAGTTGTGGACAATCTGCAGTATGACGACACGACGACTTCGCCTAAGGCCAATGCTGACTCCCGCCACGGCCCGACTGCTCCCGTTAACGCCGCCATTCACATCGCCACCAACGTTGCCGGCGCGATCGCGTCTCTCGGTTCGGGCCCTTCACCTGCTCACCAGTGCGAAACTCCTTGTACTTTCTCCGGTCTCGAGCCTGGCGACTACAACTTGCAGGTCAGGAAAGCCGGCTTCCAGCCGGTACAAACTGCCTTGCAGGTCCGCTCCGGCGACTCCCTCGAGCAAAAAGTTCAACTCGAGCCTCTCGCACAGGGCCTCTTCGTTGCTTCACAGCCTGCGGGCGCCGACGTCTTTATCAATGGCGACAAACAATCGGGCCAGACGCCGCTCACCGTTCCGCTGGCGCCGGGAAAATACAATCTCGTGTTGCGCCTTTCGGGCTACGACGCCTATGTCAGCCAAATCGAAGTCCGCTCCGACGGCCAATCCAAAGTCAGCGCCGAACTTCACCAGAAAAACGGCCATATCGCCTGGGCGCAAATCACTTCTTTCCCCGATGGGGCGGAAATCTGGGTGGACGGAACATCCACGGGCCAGCACACTCCGTCACGAGTCGAAGTTCCCTCCGGCATCCACAGCATCGTCCTTAAACTCGACGGTTATCAGCCTTCCCGCCAAGCCATCCAATCGACGGAAGGCGGCACGGTCACGATCTCTAAAATGCTCAGCAAGGTCCACTAACGCCTCGTCGCCGGTGCCCCGAGAGACCGATGCGTGGGCGCATTGTGTAACGAAACGTTACGCGTGGCTCCACATGGTCTTAGTACTATCCGGCTAAATCACTTGGTTTGTGGCGCTTACACGGCTGGCTCCTAGGCAATGCAATTGCCTTCTTTACCCGTGCCTCTCCCTGCCTTCGGGCAGGTTTCCATGCGTGATTTTGGGCCCCTGGCAGCCGATTTGAACGGTCAATTTCTCGATGAACCTATTTCGCAAACGCGTGGCACCAAGATCCGAGGAAAGGTCTGCGCCCACGCCGGGAACCGCAGCGGATCGCACTGCAGCCTCGCCCGTAGCTGAGTTTCCATCGCCGCCCCCTGCCAACTCCGGCCCGGGCATTCAGGAAGTGCACAGCGCCTTGCGCGAACTGGTGATTCTGCTGCACAACAAGCGGCTTTATCACCATGCGCACCCAAAAAATCAGGACAGCCTCAATCAAGCCTACAATAGCCTGCAGCGGCTCGCGCAAAGCATGAACGGCCTCGAAATCCGCGTCGAGCGTGACTCGATTGTCGTGCCCAAGCTGAGCGAAGCTCCCGTTTCG
>DASSYL010000227.1:0-8425 GCA_035703315.1 Candidatus Acidiferrum sp.
TTGAAACCATCGTGGCGCGCATTCCGGCTCCCGCCGGCGATCCCTCGGCGACCCTGCAACTACAGGTGATGAATCTCGATTACAGCGAATTTCTGGGTCGCATCGCGATTGCGCGCGTCTTCAACGGCACTTTGAAGCGCGGCAGCGAAGTTGGCATCAGCAAGCTGGACGGCAAGCTGCAGCCTACGCGCATCACCAAGCTGTTTACATTTCGCGGATTGGAACGCGACGAGGCCGAACAGGTGGAGGCGGGCGACGTGGTAGCGCTGGCGGGTGTGGAAGGCATTCAGATCGGCGAAAGCATCACCGATTTGGCGAATCCGCAACCGCTCGAGCCGCTCATCATAGACGAGCCTACGCTGGCGATGATTTTTACAGTCAACTCCAGCCCGCTTTCCGGCCGTGAAGGCAGCTATCTGACATCGCGCGATTTGCGCGATCGTCTGCAGCGCGAATTGCTGACCAACGTATCGATCCGTGTGGAAGACACCGACACGCCGGAGTCATTTCGGGTGCTGGGGCGAGGCGAATTGCAGCTGGCAATTTTGATTGAAACGATGCGTCGCGAAGGCTTTGAGCTGATGGTCGGAAAGCCAGAAATCGTGGTGCGCAACGAAAACGGCAAAAAACTGGAGCCGGTCGAACGGCTAGTCGTGGACATTCCAGAAAATTTCATCGGCATCATTCTGGAAACGCTGGGCAGCCGGCGCGGCGAAATGCTGAAGATGAACAACCATGGCTCCGGCCGCGTGCGGATGGATTTCAAAATTCCTTCGCGCGGACTGATCGGGCTGCGCAGCCAGTTGCTGACGGATACGCGCGGCACGGCGCTGCTGCATTCCATTTTTGATGGCTGGGTCGAATATGGCGGCGAAATGGCTTTGCGTCCCACGGGAGCGCTCGTGGCCGACCGCGCGGGAGTCTCCACGGCCTACGCGCTGTGGAACATTCAGGAACGCGGCGAACTGTTTGTCGGACCGACGATCGACGTGTACGAAGGCATGATCGTCGGGGAAAACTCGCGAGAGCAGGATATGGAAGTGAACGTCACGCGCGAAAAAAAGCTGACCAACATGCGCTCGTCCAGCGCTGATGAAGCCATCCGCTTGATTCCGCATCGCGAACTGAGCCTAGAACAAGCCATTGAGTTTATCGCGGACGACGAATACGTCGAGATCACGCCGAAGTCGATCCGCTTGCGCAAGAAGGTTTTGCAGTACAACAAGCGCCCACGTCGGTGGCAGGAAATCCGTGCCAGCCAGGAAGCCGCTGGCTAGCCGGTCTTCCCTGGTCATTACTTCGCAGTTTGTTCCAGCAGTTCGGAGAGCTGCTGCTTCCACAGCACCGCCCAGGTATGTGAACCGTGCCCATGCGTCTGCTCGCTCGCAGGAATCAACAAAAACTTTCCTCTTTTTAAACGGACCGATTCGCGTTGTGCGATGCCTAGCTCCGGCGGATTGATGAAGTCATCTCCGGAATTGATCCACATGACGCGCGCGGTGATCTTTTCCAATTGTGGCGATGGATCGTAGTTTCTCGATGCATTCACCTGCCAGAGCAGATCGTTCACATCCAAGCTGCTTGCATGCGAACTGAAGTAGTCGTCTAGAAACTTGTCCGCCGCATCCCGCGTCGGAAACGACTTTTGCATCGGCAGCGGTGCACTTCCCGCGATGATCAGAAAGTCCAGCGCGATGCGCACCGCCTGCTTGGGTTGTTCCTTGTATTCGCCGCCGTTCCACTCTGGGTCGTTGCGGATACCATCCATCACCATTTTGCGCCACACGCGGTTGCGCCCCGCAATTGGCACCGGCAAACAGGCCATCGGCATGAGCGCGTCCATGAAATCGGGATATGTCTCGCCCCAAACAAAAGAGTGCATGCACCCCATGGACGTCCCGAAGATCAGCCGCAGATGGTCGACGCCGAGACCTTGGGTCAGCAACAGATGATGCGCGGCGACCATATCGTCGTAATCGTAGGAAGGAAAATGTGCGTGCATGCCGTCGCTCGGTTTCGAGGATTTGCCGTGCCCGATGCCGTCCGGCAAAATGACGAAATTCTTGTTCACGTCGAGAGGCTGGCCCGGGCCGTAAAGTTCGCCCGCGAATTGCGGTGCGAGAAATTGCTGGCCGCTGCCGCCGGTCCCATGAAGAATCAGCACCGCGTTTGTGGTATGGCCTTGTGCGTCGCGGACGGGTTTACCGAGCGTGCGGTAGTGCAATCTGAGTTCGGGCAGGGTTTCGCCCGAGCGGAATTTAAAGTCTTTCGCGACGTAGTCGTGTTCCTCGCTCGCAAAGTTCGGTTTGTCCTGTGCCCGGCTGAATGTGGCATTTGCCAGCAGCAACGTCACAACTGCGGTCCACGAAACGGCGAAGCGTCTCATTTTTTTCCTCTCTAATGTTGGGCAGGATCTTCAGCTTTCCTACTGCAGTAGGTTCCGTCCGTCTGCACTGGGCATTGGCACGCCAATCAAATCGGCAAGCGTGGGTGCGATGCTTCGCATGTCGATCAAGCCAAGGTCTTTCCCGGCGGGAACACCGGCCCCCACCACGAAAAAGGATGCGCGCAGATCGGGCAAATCCGGCAGCTCGCCGTGCGTGCCGAGCGTTTTATTGGTCTTGCTCACGACCGGCCCGGTCAGCGAGAAGACCGTCTTCCAGCCCGGCTTGAGTCCTACAAAGAAGGACGCGTTCGGATACCCGCCACGTTCGTGCAATTCGCTGGCGGTAAGGACGCGATCGATTCCGTTCGCCGGATCGGCTGCCAGCTTCGCCAGCAAGTCTTTCACGGCGGCGAGCGTGCCCTGATCATTCGGATCCTTCAACACAATTGCGGCAGACCCGCCGGTTTCCCAAGGCAGGGCTTTCCAGTCGGCAATTTTTCCCTTGTCACTCAGCGTAAACAGCTTGGCTTCCAGAAACGCAGCAACCAAGTTTAGTTCCGAATCCACTTTAGCGAACCCATGGTCGGAAACCACGGCGATGTAGGCATGCCCGGGCGCGACCTTTTCCGCCACCGCTCGCAGCGACCCAATCACCGCGTCAAGCTGTTCCAAAACCGCGATCGACTGTGGGCTGAACGGGCCGGATTCGTGCTCCTCGTGATCTAGCCCCAGCAAGTGTAGTGTCAGGATTCCCGGATGCTTCTTCTGTAAAATCCATTCGGCGTACTTGCCGCGAAGCGCATCGGCTTCTGGTGTCGAGTCGAAGCCGCCTCGATAGACACCGAGTTCCGGAGTGATTTCCTGCAGCAGTCCAGGCGTAGACAGGGCGCGCAACAGCTTTCCGTCCTCCGGCGTGCCGGCGCGCCAGATTTCGGGAATCAGCCAGTCAATACGCGCCCCGACCGTCACCGGCCACTGCACGCTCGCCGTTTTTCTGCCGGCTTTTGCCACCGCATCCCACAGAGTCGGCGCATGCAGGTCCTCGTTGTACCAATACCAGCCGTCAGCATTTTTTTGTAGCGGATCGAATGTCGAATTCGAATAGATGCCATGCTTCGCCGGCCATACTCCGGTCACCAGGGTCGTGTGACTCGGATAGGTCACCGTTGGGACGACGCCTTGCACTCCTTCTGCGTAGGCGCCTTCCTTGATGAATCGCCGCAGGTTCGGCACCTTTGCGCCATGCGCGTCCGCTTCCGTAATGTAATCCGGCCGCATCCCGTCGACGGAAATCATCACCAGGAGCGCTTCATTGCCTTGCTGTGCGTTGGCGTCGGCTATCGAGAACCACGCCATCAGCAAAATACCAATCGCGGCTTTCCAGCAGTCAAAACGGTGGCGGTTCATCCCCGGAACTCTCCTTATGAGGCAGCCATCTTACAGCGCCGAAATCGGTCTTGCCTGATTGTAAAGAAGAAATCACGAACATTTGCGAGAGATAGCAGGTTGATTCTTACTGTCTTTCGATTGGCAAAATTCTGCAACTCGACTCAGAATAGGGTAGAGTCTATCGAGTTCATCCGCTTCTCACTACGCGCCCAGGGGAATTTGGACAGAATGGGATCTCCCAATTGCTATGCTGCACCGTGTTTTGTCGCTGCGACGGCCACCGCACTGCCTCCTCACGTCATCACCCGCGATGACGTGAAGTATTACATGGGCCGGGTCTTCGAGATTCCCGAGCGGCGGCTCGAGGCCATGATGTCCATCGTGGACAATGCTCAAGTCCACCAGCGCCATGTGATTTTTCCGATTGATTACACCGTCGAGCCGCGCTCGCTCGAAAAAACCAATCAGGAATACATGGAGCACGCCATTCAGCTCGGCCAGAGCGCCGCGGAGCAGTGTCTCGAACGCGCCGGAATGCGCGCCGACGAAATCGATTTGATCATCACGGTTTCCTGCACTGGCTTCATGATTCCTTCGCTCGACGCGCATCTCATCAATCGCATGGGTTTCCGGTCCAATGTGCGCCGCATGCCGTTTACCGAACTTGGCTGCGCCGCCGGAGCCATGGCAATGGGCCGTGCCAGCGACTACTTGCAAGCCTATCCAGGCGGAAATGTTTTGATTATCTCGGTCGAGCTGCCTTCGTTGACTTTTCAGCGCAAGGATATTTCGCAAGCCAACCTGATTTCTTCAATTTTGTTTGGTGACGGTGCCGCGGCCGTCATCATCAGCGGCAAGCCAAATGGCCGGAATCCCCGTATCCTCACATCCGAAACTTATACGTTCCCCGATTCCCTCTGCGCAATGGGTTTCGACTTGAAGGATTCCGGCTTCCACATTTTGCTTTCTAAAGACGTTCCCGAAATGATTGGCGCCAAAATTGAAGGGCTGGTCGATGGTTTTCTTTCGCGGCACGGCCAGACCCGTGAAAACATTCGCGGCTGGATTTTGCATCCCGGCGGCTCCCGTCTTCTCTGCAATGTGCAGGAAGCGCTCGGCCTGACCAACTCCGACACCAAGCCTTCTTGGGACATTCTGGGCAGCGTCGGCAATCTTTCCAGTGCCACCATTCTCTTCATCCTTCAGGAGTGGCTTGAAAAGCGGCCACTTAAGAAAGATGAAATCGCCATGGCCGCCGCTTTCGGTCCCGGCTTCAGCGCGGAATTCCTTCTCTTGCAATGGAATTGACGATGTCCCCGGGCGTCATCCTGTTCCTTGCGTTGTTGTTCGCGGTAGCCGCGCTGCGCATTTTCGAATTGCGCATTTCGAAGCGCCACCAGCAGCGTATGACTTCACGCGGCGCTGCTATGGTCAAAGATCCCTACTTTCGCTGGATGGCTATGTTTCACACGCTGGTTCTCGTCGGAGCCGCCGCCGAAGTGGTCTTCCTTCACCGGCCATTTATTCCAGCTCTCGGCGCTCCCATGTTGGTTCTGTTCCTGGCCGCCAATCTGGTTCGCTGGTGGGTCATTCGAACCCTCGGCGAGCACTGGAATGTCCAGGTCGTCGACTCGACTAAACTTGGCTTCGTCGCCTCCGGCCCGTTTCGTTATGTTCGGCATCCCAACTATGCAGCTGTTTTTATGGAGATGATCGCGTTGCCGCTAATCCACACCGCATGGATCACCGCGCTGGCCGGCGCGATCGCGCACGTGATTGTTCTTTCGATGCGCCTCTCGGTCGAAGATCCCGTCCTACTCTCGAATCCCGACTACGTCGCCAGCATGGGCTCCAAGCCCCGCTTTCTCCCAGGCCTGTTCTGAATACAGTGATACGGGCTTCAGTCAGTGCCAGATTCATCCGCTTGCTGGCCTATAATGCGTCCGCAGTTGCATCGCATGCTGCTTCGGAGCATAACCCATGTTCAAACTTGATCTGCTGCAAGGCCGCGCCATCTTTCTTTCCGGCGGCGGCTCCGGCCTTGGCCGCTCCATGGCGATTCAATTCGCATCGCTCGGCGCGAAACTGTTCGTCATCGGCCGCCGCGAAGGCCCCCTGCAAGAAACGTGCGCAGCCATCCAGCAAGCCGGAGGCGTTGCTGCCTACACGACGTGCGATGTCCGCGACTTCGCCGCCGTCGAAGCTGCCGCCGACAAAGCCGACTCCGCCGTCGGCCCGATCGACACAGTCATCAACAACGCGGCCGGAAACTTCATGGCGCGCACCGAAAAACTTTCGCCCAACGCGTTCGACACCGTAGTCAGTATCGTCCTCAACGGCACATTTCACTGCACGCAAGCCTTTGCCCGCCGCTGGATTGCCGCCAACAAGCCCGGTAATGTCCTCAGCATTACCACCACGTACGCCGCGGCCAACTGCGGCTCCGGCTTCGTGGTCCCTTCTTCCTGCGCCAAAGCCGGCGTCCTCGCCCTGACCACTTCGCTCGCCGTCGAATGGGGCAAATACAACATCCGCCTCAACGCCATCGCTCCCGGCCCGTTTCCAACAGAAGGCGCATGGTCGCGACTTGTCCCTTCAAAACAGTTCGAAGAGCACACGAAAAATTCCAATCCCATGAAGCGCTTCGGCAAACACGAAGAGCTGGCCAATCTCGCTGCATTTCTCGTGAGCGACATGGCTCCCTTCATTAACGGCGAATGTGTGGTGATTGACGGCGGCCAGTGGCTGCAAGGCGCCGGTGAATTCAACGACCTGCTCCTGCTCCCCGATTCCTACTGGGAGCAGATGGAAGCCGCCCGCAGGAAGAAATAGTTAGCGTTGCCCCGACATCGCAAAGGGAGCCGTGATTCCGAGCGCAGCTAGCAATCTTTTCCGGCTCTTTTCTGATTGCTACTGCGCCAAGGCGCTCGCCCTGAGCTTTGCCATCAATCGCACTTCGCCGATACTCTTTCCCGCCACCGACCCTCGCACGATCAACTCTTGCGCGGTCATTTTCTTCAATTCCTCTTTAGTCAATTCGGGCGTTGCAATCTCCACGAGCAAATCGGTTCGACTTTCCTCAGGCAAACGGAATTTGCCCGTTCCCGCCATTGCCTTCCACCCGGTCGGAGCGGTCACGGTAATCTCAATTTCAATTGGTTCGCCGTCTCGGTGAAAGACGGTCAGCGGCACCATCAAGCCGGCTCCGGCTTTTATCCCGATTTCTGGAACACTAGTCGCCTTCAGCTGTTCCAAGTGATGGAGCGGCCGAAACCGGTCGTAGTAGAGCCACGGCCCGCCAAGTTCCAGCCGCGTTCTGCCTGCGGGAGCGACGGGCGATACGAGGGTGGGAGCTTGGAAGGCCGGCGAATTTACGTTGGCGAATACGCCATCCGCGCTTTTTGTCTGCACCGCCGCCTTGCCAAAAATCAGCGTCATCGGCTCCGGCCAGAACATGTTGTTCGGATCTTCCATGAACTTCTTCAGCTGCTCGTCCGTCATCTTCTGCAGCTCCTGCGCCTGCGGAAATTGTGTCAAGTGGGGCGCTGCCGCCTCTAGCGCAAGCTGCCAGTACGACTTTTTCTGCGAGGGCGAAATCTCCTTGATCGAATAAGCCGGCCCCGTCCCGTCGAACTGCTTTTGATCCTCCGCGTCGCTGAAAAAATAGAGTTTCTTCGGCTGCCACGGTGTCAAATTTTCTAAATACACTTCCAGCCGTTTGGTAGCGCCCGCAACCTGTGCCGGAAACGCCGTGGGGTCGTCCGCCAGGTCAAACGCTTCCGTTGCCAGCACGCCCGCCGCCTGGTGATCGCCGTGATTCTCCCCGATAAAAATTCCTGGCAACCATGTGATGATCACTTCCGGTCGCGTCAGACGCACGATCCGCACCAGCGCTTCCAGATTCGCGCCGTGCCCCCAATTCGCCAGCGAATTCAGCACGTTCTGCGAAGCCGTATCCTTTCCCTCCAGAAACCACACGTTGGTAATCCCCAGCTTTGCGCACGCCGCACGCGCCTCCTGTTCGCGGATGTCTGCCAGCGCCGGCCCATGTTCCCGCGAATAATCATTGCCGCCACTGCCGCCGCGCGTCGCAAACACTACGGCCACCCGTTTGTGCTCGTCGTAAATCGCTCGCGCCAGGTACGGCGTAACTCCGCCCTCATCGTCGGGATGGGCCACCACCACCAAAATGTCAGCCTTCATCCGCTCGTCGGGGCCTTTGACCTTTTCTACCGCTGGCTTGGTCTCTGCCTGCACCAAGCCCACGCTTACGGCCAGCCCCAACGCAAAGACGGCACAACACGCGAGCAAACGACGCATCAGTCACTCCTCACAGAACGATAGGCATTCGAAGAAAGGGATTGTATCCGCTCGGCTCCAAAATCCCTACGCGCCGCGACCACAAATCCATCTTCGGGCGTCTATACTTTCAGAATGTTCCGTGGCCTCGAGGCCGTGGTGTTTGCAGTAGTTGTTGCCTGTGTGCATTCGCCTGAGGCTCGCGCACAAACGGCAGCCCCGCCCTTTCCCCTAGGCGCTGTCATTCCCGTTGTAACCGTCGTCCAAAACTCTCAACAAAGCTACGCGCTCTACCTGCCAAAGCGCTATTCGGCGAATAGCCGCTGGCCCGTCGTCTATGTCTTCGATCCG
>DASSYL010000268.1:0-2561 GCA_035703315.1 Candidatus Acidiferrum sp.
TACGAGCGGGCGGACTGGAACTGGATGCAGCACGGCGGGCCAACGCTGGCGATGGGGTGGATGCCGGAGCAAGGGTTTTTGCGCGCGCGGTGGGACAGCTACAGCGAACTGATGATGATGTATTTGCTGGGAATGGCATCGCGGACGCATCCGCTGCCGCCGGCAAGCTGGAACAGCTGGCAAAGGCCGCAATTCGAATTCAACCAGATCGCTTACATCGGCGCGCATGCGCCGATATTCGCTCACCAGTTTTCGCATGCATGGTTCAGCTTCCGCGGGATTCACGACAAGTACGGCGATTATTTTGCAAATTCCATCGTGGCCACGAAGATTCACAAGCTGTGGTGCTTGGAGCTGACAGACCGGTTTCCAGACTATTCGGAGAACCTGTGGGGGATCAGCGCCTCGGATTCTGAGCATGGCTACGCGATCTGGGGCGGGCCGCCGGCCATGGGACGCATTGACGGCAGCATCGTGCCGTGCGCTGCGGCCGGTTCGTTGGTGTTTCTGCCAAAAGAGTGCGTCACCGTGTTGCAGAACATCCGGGAAAAATTCGGGAAGCGGGTGTGGAGGAAGTATGGATACGTGGACGCGTTCAATCCGTTGAACAACTGGAACAGCCCGGACGCGTTGGGGATCGACGCGGGGATCACCATCATCATGGCCGAGAACGCGCGGAGCAGCTTTGTGTGGGAGCAATTCGCGAAGAACCCGGAAGTGGTCAAGGGGCTGGAGTTGGCGGGATTCCAGCCGAACGCGAAAAGCTGAGAAAGCAGCGGATCGTTTGCGCGGGATGGCGACTGTGTGACAGACTCCGCGCGTTCTTCAAGTTTTATTTCACCAAAGACAATGGGAAATGACATCCCGAGCGCGACCGTCTTCGTCAATCCGGGTGCCGGAGGCGGCAAAGCGGGCCGCAAGAGCGCCGCTGTCGAGGGGGAGTTCGCGCGACACGGGCTTGGAGCGCGGTTCGTTGAGCCGCGCTCGGCGGGGCAATTTCGAATTGGAGTACGGGCGGCCATCGCGGAAGGCTACAAGACACTGATCGCGATGGGAGGAGACGGAACGCTACAGTTGCTGGTGCGCGAGGCGCTCGGTTGCGACGTGAACATTGGCGTCGTACCCGTGGGCGGAGGGAATGACTTCGCAGCGGCGTTGGGGATACGGAATTGGAAACAAGCGGTGAAGGCGATCGCACGAGGAAAGACGCGGGCCGTCGACGTGGTGAGAGCCACTTTCGCAAACGGCGAGGCGGCGGAGTACTTGGGCGGAGGAGGAGTGGGGCTGGATGCGGAAGCGGCGCGATATGCGTGCGGGAGATTCCTGAAGTGGCCGGGGAGGCTGCGTTATCTGGCGAGTGCGATCGCAGCATTGCGCGGGTACCGCGGCGTAAATGTAGAGTTGCAATGTCCAGGACGTGATCCGCTACGAAAACGGGTCTTGCTGGCGGCGGCACTGAACACGCGAAGCTACGGCGGAGGAGTGCGGCTGGCGCCGGAAGCGCGCCTGGACGACGGCGAACTGGATATTGCAGTCATCGAGATGTTATCGCGCCTGGAAGTGGCGCGGCTCCTCCCGCGGCTGCTGCTGACCGGCGAACTGAAAACGGAGCGGTTAACCAGATTTCGAGCGGCAAGGGCGAGACTGTCGGCGGATGAGAGAAGCGGGTTTCACGGAGACGGCGAGTTAGTAGGAAACACGCCTGTGGAAATTGAGGTGATGCCGAAAGCGATACGGGTATTTACTCCTTAGAATCGAGCCAAGCGCGAACAGGGCGGCGGCTCGCGCCAGCACTGCAGTCAGTACTACCAACCGAATCTTGAACTTGGCAGCAAGGCTAGTGGCGCAGGAAGGAAAAGGATGTCGGGTCGGAAGTGTAGACGATGACACCGGCGATAAACAGGCTCAAAACCACAATCATGAGAACGTTCGAAATGTTGCGGAACATGCGGCGACGTGCGAGATAGTCGCGAGGAATCGTGGGAAGAAGATGAAAAGACGAATGGGAATGGCGCGCCCTGCCACGTAAAGCGCCGGATACCCGATTGCCAGAGTTAACATTCATGGGGCCCTCACAGATTTGAACCGCGAAACAAACGGAGCTAGGCGACTGCCAGAAGGAGTTGAACCGGGGAGGTTGGGATTCCCTGGAGGTAACTTCCCTCAGACCAGGAGGAGACAAGAATATCAAATACAGGCGCCCTGCGGGATGCATTTGTTTAGATGCCCGATGCTCAAAATTGACGACGGCAGAGAGCCAGAAGGCGACCGCTTGACATTTAGCGGTGAAACGTTAATTGTGGGCGTCCGGATTTTCAGCCAAAAAATCGGAGAGGGCAATGATGCGCAAGGTATTCATGATCGCCGTGGTGTGCGGGCTGGCGTTGATCCCCGCGAGGGGCCAGGAGAAAAAGGCCGGAAAGAGCTACGTGCTGAAGGCGGCGAGGTTGTTTGATGGAAAGAGCGATTCGCTGGCGATGCCCGGGCTGGTGGTCGTGCAGGACGGCAAGATCGCCGGGGTGGGAGCGAGCGCAAGGGTGCCCGACGGAGCGGAGGTAATT
>DASSYL010000307.1:0-4067 GCA_035703315.1 Candidatus Acidiferrum sp.
ATCCGCGTAACGCATCGTCACCACGCCGGTGAACGGCGCCACGATCCGTGTGTAGCCGGACATCGCGCTGTACTGCTTCTGGTTGGCCGCCGACATTTCCACCTGCTGTTCCGCAGCGGAAAGTGCCGCCTGCGCGCTGGACACCTGCGCTTCGGTTTCCAGGTCCTTGGCTTGCGCGTCGTCCACTTCCTGCTGCGCCACCAATCCTTTCTGCTGCTCGCTCGCCTGCTTCAGCCGTATGTACATGGAGTGTGCAGCTGCGTGCGCCGATTCCGCTCTTTGTACGTCACTTTGCTCCCGGCGAATTTCTTCTTTGGCGCGGCGTAAAGCGGCGTCGGCCCCCGTCAACTGCGCGGCCAGTTCTGGCACTTCCAGGATCGCCAGTGTCTGCCCTTGCTTCACGTGATCGCCAACGTCCACATAAATCTTCTGGATGTAACCGGCGACTTTCGCGTGGACGTCCACGTCCTGAAACGGCTTGAATTCACCGGCGATCGTCAGCGTGCTGTCCATCGGACCGCGCTGCACCTTGGCCACCGCGGCGATCACAGTGTCTCCCGCGACTTCATGATCGCTGTCATCCGCTGCCGTAGCCGCATGCCCGAACCAACGCCACGCGACGCCAATCACTGCGACCAGCACAACGCCCGCTCCGATCCACCTTTTGTTGATCATTTTCCTTTTCCATTTGCGTGCGGAAGTATCATCGCTTCGCGTTCATTGCCGAAGATAAACACTTATAGGTCCATTCTTCTGGAGCCCTAAAGTTGGCCGTCCAGCTGCACTTTCGCCGGAACCTAAACTTCCACTGAATTGAAGGACTTTTTTAGACTGTAGGAGGCGGCCGGAACCACAGACTCGAGGAGAAACCTGACTGCGGGGACACGTCTGCTTCGTGATCGACCGTGTGTTGCGGTGTAGGTGAGATCGCAACCGGAAGGTCGATAGCCAGCTGCGCTGCGTCCAGGTCTGGCAACGGAGCCACAATCCCGCCGTCCCTATGGGGAAACTGCTCCAGTTCGGAAGAACCTACCGTGGCGCGGTGGCTGGCGGGGTGGCATAAGGCTAGGTTACTGCTCTCGTGATGGCTGATCAGGAATGGATTGTAGAGGAACAAACCGGCAACCAGAAAACACACTGCGACCTGCCAAATTGCGACAGAACGGCGCGGGCTCGTGGCTTGCGGGATGTTCATTTACGTGGACTCGACACTTCCACCTTAAATTTGACTGCCTATCTCGGTCAAGAGGATGCCTGCGCCCTCGTTCCGATCAGAGAGGAGGTGGGGATCATCGCCAGGGGTGCAATGATCCCCGTGGTAGGTTCGATCACTGAAGTTCAAACGCTGCGAGTATCCGAAGCCTGTTTCACACCCGAATAAAGGCTGTGTGAATTCTGCGTGACCTCATCTCGCATCGCGCTGGTCTCTTCTTCGCCGCTGGCTGGAACGGGAGCAATTCCAAGTCCGCGGCCATGGCGAACATCCAGCCCGCGCACCCAATAAATGATGTCTTCGGCGATGTTGGTGGCGTGATCCGCAATTCGTTCCAAATGGCGAGTGGCTAGGATGAACTGCATGCTCGGCACAACCAGCGCCGTTTCGTTTGTCATCTGCTCCAACAACTGTTCAAAAATTCGGTCGCGGAACTGATCCACGAGATCGTCGCTTTCCAGCACTCGCGTCGCCATGGTTGCATTCCGAAAAATCAATGCGCCGAGACTTTTCGTCATCATCGCCTTCACAGCCTGAGTCATGGCTTCCAATTCTTCCGGCGCTCGCGAGCCCGGGACCTCCCGCAGGCTGGTGACGCGCTCGGCCAGGTTCACCGCAAGATCGCCGATACGCTCCAGGTCATTGGTAATTTTCAATGACGCGACGATCAACCGCATCTCGTCGTCGCTGAATCCGCCGCGGCGCAGCAACCGGATAGCGTGTTCATCAATCACAATTTCCATTTCATTGATGCGCGGCTCCAGCAGAAATACTTCGCCGGTCAAGGCAGCCGCTTTGGGATCATCTACGCTGACAATCGCTTCCAGCGCTCGGTTCACAGCACCTTCCACCGTCCGTGCCATCGAAATCAGGTAATTCACCAGTGTGTCGTACAGCACCGTTTCCGTGAGTCCAGCGGACGATCCCATGGAACCTTCTTTTCGAGCGCGAATCTTCCTCTGCTCGTACTCGCAAGGTACGCAAGCGTCATTACAGCCAAGTCATCAAGTGTTTAAAGTTTGGTAAGAAACTAGGCGGCCGGAGTGCGTCCGGTGCTTCCGGCACGCGGGGCGGAGCGCTCCGCGTCGAACATCGGCACGGAAAAGTGAAACTCGGAGCCGCGGCCAACTTCGCTATCCACCCAGATCCGGCCTCCGTGTGTTTCCACCAGATGCTTGGCGATGGAGAGGCCTAGGCCGGTGCCGCCGACTTCCCGCGACCTTGCCACATCCACGCGATAAAACCGCTCAAAAATTCTTGGCTGGTCGGCTTGTGGAATTCCGATACCGGTGTCGGAGACGGTAAAAACCACTTCGCCGTTTTTCGGACTGGCGCTCACCATGATTTCCCCACCGGCCGGTGTGTACTGAATGGCGTTGTCGAGCAGGTTTTGCAGGACTTCCGTAAGCCGGCGCCGGTCGCCCGCGATATCGGGAACACGCTCAGCCAGGTTCACGAATAACTTCAGATCCTTTTCTTTCGCGCGTGGAGCTGAGGTTTCGATGCAACTCTCGACGAACGGCCCGACCGGGATGCGCCGCGTTTCCAGCTCCAGGCGGTCGGCATCCATCTTCGAGAGCATCAGCAGGTCTTCCGTCAACCGCGCCAGTCGGCGCGAATGTTCCACGATGATTCCGAGAAAACGCTCGCGGTTTTGCGGATCGTTCATCGCGCCGGCCAACAAAGTTTCCGCAAATCCCTGAATGGCCGTCAGCGGCGTGCGGAATTCATGTGACACATTCGCCACAAAGTCGCGCCGCACGCGTTCCAGTTTACGCAAGGCCGTGATGTCGTGCAGCACGATCACCGCGCCGTTGGTCTCCGCGGCGCGTACTGAGGCCACCGTGGCCGCAAAAAAATGCTGCCTCAGCGTGCCGGTAACAATTTCCGATTCCACGCGCGCTTCGCCCGCCAGCACTTTGCGGGCCGCCTCGATCAGTTCTGTCTGGCGCACTACTTCAACCAACCCGCTTCCCGGCTGTGGCGGCACTTTCAACCCCAGAATTTCCGCGAAGCTTTGGTTTGCGAACACCACGCGTTCGGCGCCATTCACCACCAACACGCCTTCCACCATGCTTCCCAGAATTGCGGATGAAAGATTGCGCTCTTCGGTCAGCGTGTGAATCGTCCGATCCAGGCGCGCCGCGGTCTGATTCAGTGAATGACTCAGCCGGTCCAGCGCGTCGCCCGTTCCATCCGAAGATTGCGCACGAAAATCGCCTTCGGCCACGCGTTGCGAAAATGCCGTCAACCTTTCGATGCGTTCCGAAAAGTTCCTCGAAACGAGAACAATTACGCCCGTGGCAACCAGCAAGATCACTAGCGAGGCGAAGCCCACGGCCTTGCGGAATGGTCCCAGTACCTGCCCGACGGTCTCCTCCGGCAGGGCGAACCTCATGAGGAAAGGCCTGCCGGAGGGTGACGGTTGCCGGACCGCATAATACAAAAGGTCACGATTGATGGTTCGACTGTGCCGGATGGAGCTGCCGCTGCCCTCCACCATGGCCTGAACAATTTCCGGCCGGCCAGCATGATTTTCCATGGTCTGTGGATCGGACTGCGAGTCGGCCAGAACCAACCCGTCCGCGGTCACCAACGTTACACGAACCCCGCTCGCCGCCAAGCGCTGCATCCAAGTTTGCAGGGCAGAAATTTCCTGTGGATCAGTAGGTGGCAGGGTGCTGAATTGTGGAGGGTTTGCTTGTGCGATCCGCGCGATCGCCTGAAGTTGCTCGAAGCCAGTGCGTTCGAAATCGTGCCGCAGCGCCCGATCAGCGAAAAAATCCACCGCTGCCAGTACGCCCAGCAGAAGCACAAAGAAAACCAGAGCCAGTTTCGTGAAAAGATTACGCCG
>DASSYL010000460.1:0-2447 GCA_035703315.1 Candidatus Acidiferrum sp.
AGTATTTCGACGCGAGCGGCGAACCGTCTGGCCCCCCGGCTCGTAGCCAATCAGGCAATGCTCTCGTCTCATTCTGCTTTACATCGAGTAAGTGCTGTACTATCTTCAAGTTTCTGAGGTCGCGCCGCCCTCCCGCTCTCGACGACTGGCGACTTCGAAAATCCAACTGTCTCTGTCGAGGTGTCGAATGTGGAGGAAAGAAGAGCCGAAGTCTTCAGGCGTCACGGAACCAGCCATGCCGCCTATTACTGCAATTCCGCAATCTAGTACTCCTGGCAATCCAACCAGTGCCCCTGCGGCTGCTGTCGGATCTTCGCTCCCTGTTTCGCCTCGAGCCGCCGCTTGCATCACACAGGGAATTCGCGTCAAAGGCGAAATCACTGGTAAGGAAGATTTGTTCATTGACGGTACGCTCGAGGGTAAGCTCGACTTGGGCAACGCCTCCTGCACCATCGGACCCAATGGCAAAGTCAAGGCCGACATTTCTGCGCGTGAGGTAGTCGTGCGTGGAAATGTTGACGGCGAAATTGACGGCACCGAGCGCGTGCAGGTGTGGAACACCGGGCGGGTAGCGGGGGAAGTTCGCACCGAGCGCCTCGCCATCGAAGATGGCGCGATTCTCCGCGGCAAAGTGGAAGCCGGAAAACCCCATGTACGCAGTTCGGAGACTCATGCCGGCAACACCGCTGCCAAGCTCGAAAAATCCAAGAGCAACAGCGCGGATGCTGCTTCCAGGGCGGCGGTTATCTAAACCATGGGGCTTTTAAACAAATTGGGAATTGGCGCGGGCGGCGGCGCGAGCAGAAATGTCTCGCCCCGCTCGTCTACTCCGGGCAACACGACCCAACATCGCGGTCCCGGTGCGCCTCCTGCGGCTGTGGGAGCGAACCGCACACCGCATGCGGATCAGACCACACGTGTCTCCAACGGGTTGAAGGAATTTCTCTGGAACCTGGACGGTCTCGGCCGTGGGACTCTGCTTGATCTGGGGCCCGCTTGGCAGACCACCTTGAATTTTTTCATCGAACGCGGATTTCGCGTGACCTCTGACGATCTGCTTTACTCCTGGAAAGACTTTCTGGCGGAAGAGGAAGTTCGTGTAAAGAACTCGGCAACGTCGACTGAAAATATTGATCTCACCCCGGCGGGCCGAGCCGCGCGTTTTGTGCAGGCCAACATTCAGTATGCACCCGCTTCTTTTGATGCCGTTCTGTTGTGGGACATCCTGGACTACATGGAACCGGCGGTTGCGAAGCAAACCGTTGCTTGCCTGACGGAGCTGCTGCGCCCCGGTGGCATCGTGTTTGCCATGTTTCACAGCAAGAAGCCGGAAAGCTTTCAGCGCTATCGTGTAGCCGATTCGAACACGCTGCAAGTGATCGGCTCGGCCCCGCTCGTCCCTGCACAGCGCGTTTATCAGAACCGCGAAATTCAGGATCTCTTCAATCGGTTTCGAACCGTCAAATCGTTTGTCGGCCGCGATCAGCTTCGCGAATCGCTGTTCGTGAAGTAGGCTTTTCCACAGCGTTTCTCTTAAATTCTTGTCGCCTTTCTTTCCTCTTGAATTGGCCCTCGCATGGGAGTACACCGTCACTGTGAGCTCAATGAGCTACGGAAAGAGGGGTATGACTCCACCGGGCTTAGAGCAAACAAAAAGCTGATCACACCGCTCATGCGGTGCGCGTCGATCGCGAAACCAGCGCAGTAACATTAGCGTAGCTTCCGATCCGACTCAGCACAAAACGACAAAAAGGGGAGCCGCCTGGCTCCCCTTTTTGCATGGTTTTTCAGAGTCGCGAAGTTGCGCAGCGTGCTCAGGCTAAACGCCTTATTGCGCTTGAGTAGGCTGCTTCGAAGCGTGATGCCGTTTTTGCGATTTGTGATGAGCGCTCTTGCTGTGCTTGTGGTGCCGCGTACTATGGTGCGATCTTGTAGTGCTTGATCCCGTAGTGGTTTGCGCCGATTGCTGCGCCGCTTCTTGAACCGGCTGCATGGCCAGCGAAACCGTCGGCATCCCCATCAATAGCATTGTTGCCAGAGTCTTTTTCACTTGCTTTCTCCCCAACCGAAATTCCCCCGTCAGGGAAAGCGTACACCAACGCGCAGAAAAGTCGAGAGTACGGATACGGGAGTGTGCTGCCGAACCGCGCGGGCGTGAAATCAGTTCGAGCATGATCGGCGATTTGCCGAGGGACGCCGCCGGGCGAAGGGGATGTATGCGGACTCAGCCGCCGAACTTTACCGTCTCCAGGAACCGGATAATATCGCGCTGGTTGGCGATGATCTGTGCTTGCCACATGATGGCGACCGACATTAGTCCCAATAGGGCGACGCAAAGTGCCAGCGCTATATTTGTGTGCGACTCAGCTGCGGGAAGGCGAAGGGTGCGAACTAACCAGGCCATCTAAATTTCTCCTAGTACCACTAGTGCCGCATGGGCAGCGCTT
>DASSYL010000463.1:0-5763 GCA_035703315.1 Candidatus Acidiferrum sp.
AATGAAAATCACGAACCATCGTCGGATAAGGATGGGCGCCGAGGACCGAGCCAAGCAGATAGTGTGTGGTGCGGACGTTGGTGACCCAGTCGCGCATGGCTTCGTTGATGGCGTCTTTGAGGGTGCAACTGCCGGAGCTGACGCCGATGACTCCAGCGCCGAGCATGCGCATGCGGGACACGTTGAGGGCCTGGCGGGCCATGTCTTCGGTGCCCATGTATACGGTGCACTCGATGCCAAGATGCGCGGCTACCGTTGCGGTAGCAACGCCGTGCTGGCCGGCGCCGGTTTCGGCTACGACACGAGGCTTGTTCATTTGCACGGCGAGAAGGCCCTGGCCGATGGCGTTATTAATTTTGTGGGCGCCGGTGTGGAGCAGGTCTTCGCGCTTGAGATAGACGCGCGGCCCACTGAG
The DNA here is from genome assembly GCA_035703315.1 of Candidatus Acidiferrum sp. Taxonomy (GTDB): domain Bacteria; phylum Acidobacteriota; class Terriglobia; order Acidiferrales; family UBA7541; genus Acidiferrum. Next base: position 416 of record DASSYL010000463.1, read on the forward strand.
ATGATTGGTAAGGCGTTCGGCGAATTGGAGCGGCGTGGGGCGGCCAGCAAAATTCTTGAGGAGATCCTGGAACTTCGCCTGGAACAGCGGGTCGGATTTCGCTTGTTCGTAAGCGCGCTCGAGCTCGAGGAGCGGCACCATAAGCGTTTCCGGGACGTAGCGGCCGCCGTAGGGGCCGAAGCGTCCTGGGACGGCGGCGGGGATGGTGAGTTGGGAGGCCATAGCGCAGAACAAACATTGTCGCATAGCGACAGCGTCTGGCTAAAGATGCGGGGCCGTCGCCTTCGCCTGGGAGGAGGCTGCGCGGAAGCGCATGGGGCTGAACCGGTCGCAATCGAGGGTTGGCGTTATGCCAGCTACATAATCGGCGATCAGTTTGGCGGTGACGGGAGTAAGCAGAACACCGCTGCGGAAATGGCCGGTCGCGATGAGCAGGCCTTCGACGTCGGTCGGGCCGATGATCGGGAGGTGGTCGGGAGTATCGGGGCGGAGGCCGGCCCAGACTTCTTCGACGCGCGCGGCAGCAAGAGAGGGAACGAGTTCGATGGCGGCGTCGAGGTTGGCGTGAATGCCGGAAGCGGTCACGCTCTTGTCGAAGCCGACGTGTTCGACGGTTGCTCCGGCGAGGATTCTGCCGTCGTTGCGAGGGACGAGATAAATTCGTTCGGACCAGAGGACGCGCTCGATTCTTGCGGCTTCGCAGCGGAGGGAAAGCATCTGGCCCTTGGCGGGGCGGACGGGAGCAAATTCCTCGACTCCGGAAATTTGTGAGGAGAAACACCCCGCGGCGATGATGGTGTGGCGCGCGGAAATTCGTTCGCCGCCAGCGAGCTTGACGCCGCGGCAATGCGAATTTTCGCGCCAGATGGACTGGACCGGGGAGGCGGCAGAAATTTGGGCGCCGCCGCGTTTTGCGGCTTCGAGCAGCGCGGCAGAGAGCAGGCGGTTGTCCACGGAGGCTTCATCGGGGCGGAGGGCGGCCGCTTCGACTTCTTCGCTAATGGCGGGCTCCAGTTCGCGGGCTTCGGCCGCGGAGATAGCTTCGGCTTTTAGGCCGAGGCCGTGATGCAAGGCGATGATGGTGTTGAGTTCCTCTTTGGCGTGGCGAGAAAACAGCGCCTGCAGAGTCCCCTTGGGGCGATAGCCGGTGGAGAGGTCGCTGGTTTCCTCGACTAGCGCGATAAAATCGGGATAGAGGGCCATGCTGGCCTGGCCTAGGAGAACCATGGCAATCATCGCGGAACTTTCTGGCGCGGGAGAGAGGATGCCAGCGCTGGCCCAGGAAGCTTCGCGGCCGGGTTCGCGCGCTTCGAAGAGGGCGACGCGCAGACCGGTGCGAGACAACTCGAGCGCGATTGCGCATCCGATCAGCCCGCCGCCGGCGATGACAGCGTCAAAAGTCTTCATTTCCCTGTTCGTATTCTAACTCACTGGGAGCTCGCTTCAGAGAGAAGCGGCGAGCTCTTCTGAAAGAACCTGGGCCTTTTTGGCAAGATTCCGGGCGCGGGTCCAATCGCCGTCATGGACGGCTTGCTTGGACTCCTGCAGAAATGAATTCACTTTGGAGGTCAGGTCAGCTTGGGTGGGATTCAGCGAATGCCCCTTTGTAGCATTGAGATTTTTTTGAGCGATCGCAATGCTTTCGTTCATCTGCTGTTGCGCCACTGCAAGTTCTTGGGGCGTGAGCTCCGGCTCGAGCAAAGGCGCAGGCGGCTTGTGGGATTCAGCTGTTTCCGGCGCCGGCTGGACGGGTACGCGTGGGCGAACGGGTTGTCTGACTACGATGAGCGGCGATGGAAAGCGAGGAGCCGGCAAGGAAAGATCTGGAGCTTCGATTTCGGCCAGGTCCGGAGGACTGGTCGCCCGTGGGCCGGTGAGATGGGGGCGCACGGCAATGGCTGTCGCCCACGGGCGGACCCGCACCTGCTTTTCCGCGCACCCTTGAAGCAAGAATGGAAGCAAGAAAACCACAGCGAGAAAAGAGACGCCCTGGAACCGGCGAATTTGCTCAGCGGCAAACGGCAACTGCAAAATGTTCGTAAGTTTCATGCTGCGAGCGGCAATTCGATGCGAAAAGTTGTGCCGCGGCCAGCCTCCGATTGAAAGTCGATGGAACCATTGTGAAGCTGAACGATGCGAAACGTGGTCGCCAAGCCGATTCCGCTTCCGCCCGGCCGGGTCGTAAAGAACAGCTGAAAAATTTTCTGCCGATTTTCCGGCGGGATGCCCTTACCAGTGTCCGAAACACTGATCTCGGCGAGCTCGCCGCGCCGTTTTAGAACGAGTCTCAGCTCTCCTCCATTGGGCATGGCTTCCACGGCGTTCAACACCAGGTTTAACACGGCTTGTTTCAGGAGGTCGCGGTCGGCCCAAACTTCGGGAACACCTTCACCGAAGGATTCCTGGACAGTGACGCTGGCTTTGAGGAGCTGCGGCTGCGCCACGCTCATCACTTCGCTGAGCAATTCCTTGAGATTGGTAGATTCGAGCTTTATTTCAAGTGGACGAGTGAAATCGAGGAAACGCTTGACCACTGCGTCGAGGCGGTCGATCTCCTTGTCCAACACCTCAACAGCCTGCTGGGCTGCCGGTTCCCGATCGGCCGGCAATGATTCTTTCAAATTTTCGAGCCACAGACGCATGGAATTGAGGGGATTTTTTACTTCGTGCGCAACGCCGGCAGTAATTTTGCCAAGGGCTGCCAGGCGCTCGCTGACCTGCAACTGGGTATTGATGCTCTCGAGGGAGTCGAGGTCACGCAGGGTAACCAGAGCGCCCATTTGTTCGCCGTTCTCCTGAATCGCTTGCACGCTCACGCCCACGCGGCGCTTGCCGTCCAGTGTTTGCAATTCGGTCTCCGAAGCCGTTTCGCGAAGCTCGTCGCCCTCGAGATGCAGGGCCTGCCGCAACGGGTGGCCAGCGGAAAAGATTTCGGTGACGCGGCGCCCCAAAAACTGGGCCGCCGGAGCCCCGAGAAATTTTTCAGCAGCAGGGCTGACCATGACGGCGCGTGCGTCCCGCGTGAAAAGGAGCAAGCCGTCTTCCAAACCGGCCATCACTGAATTCAGATTTTCGCGCATGGTGCTGAAAATTTCGTGAACGCCACGTAACTGTTGACCGACCTGGGTAATTTTTCTGCTGACCAGGCCCAATTCATCGCCGCTACCGGCAAAGCCACCGAAACCGGAGAACACCGTGAAACTTTTCGGCTCGGCAGGCGGCATATCGAATTGGCCGGCGGAAATGCGATCAAGCTGTGCAGAGATGTCTCTGAGCGGGGCTAGCGTGGCGCCCGTCACGACCATGGCCAGACCAGTGGCAACGAGCAGAGCTACCAGGGCAATGGTCGCGGAAGTTCTCAAGCCCGGAGCAATCGCGTCGCGCAAGAGGGGAACGGAGATGCCAACGCGCACGTCGCCGAACGGCTCGCCGCCCATTTTGAACGCGAATGACGATTCATACACGCGCTGAGGGCCGTACAAGACCTTGAGCTGGCGGAGAAAATTGCTGCGATCGAGCTGCGCGAACGGCGGGCGCGAGGGAGCGGTGGTTCCGCTGAGCTTGGGATCGCTGGAAGCGAGGATCAGACCGGCCCGATCGACGATGGAAACTTCGTAGATCCACGCGTTCGAACCTAGCGGCGACTGCAAAGCCGCCAGCAGTCCTTCGTTTGTTTCGAACGCCTGCCTGACGTATTCGTGACGATCCTCGGGGCTGTTGGAGACCGGTCGCATGCCGGCGTCCTTGGCGTCTTCGAGCGAATGCTTGGCCTGTTCAAAAGTCTGCTGCGCCAATTCGTTGGCGCGGATGTTGGTTTCATGGATGACCTGGCTGGTGAGCCTGGCCATGAAAACGGCGGAAAGAACGACTACGACCAGAAAGACGAGCCCGGTCATCACCAGCGTGAGCTTGGTGCGAAGCCGCAGCTGCATTGTGGTGGTTTACTCCCCTTCGGCTCGTTCGCCGCCGTACTCTTTCAATTTATTGTGCAAAGTCTTCAAGCTGATGCCGAGCAATTCCGCGGCGCGCGTCTTGTTGTTGCCGGTAGCGGCGAGCGTTTGCAGGATTAGCTCGCGTTCCATCGCATCCACGGTGGTGCCAACGGGAAATTTGATCGCTCCCAGGTCACTCGGACTTTTCGCTTGCGTTTTGCCGAATTCACCGGGAAGGCAGGCGCGGGTGATCAAATCGCGTTCGCACATGATGGCCGAACGTTCGAGCACATTGCGCAATTCGCGGATGTTGCCCGGCCAAGTGTGGCTCATGAAAATGTCCATCACTTCCGCACCTACTCCTTTGACGCTCTTGCTGTGCTTCACGTTGATGTCGCGCAGAATGTATTCCACCAGCAGCGGAATGTCTTCCTTGTGTTCGCGGAGCGGCGGAAGATTGATGTGGAAAACGTTCAGGCGGAAGTATAAATCCTGGCGCATATGGCCGCTGGAAACAGCTTGCTCGGGGTCCTTATTCGTTGCGGCGACCACACGCACGTCCACGGGAGTTTCGGTTTTGCTGCCGAGGCGGCGGACTTTGCGGTCTTCGAGAACACGCAAAAGCTTGGCCTGGGTGGGAGCTGGCATTTCGCCGATTTCGTCCAGGAGCAAAGTGCCGCCATCGGCCAGTTCGAAGCAGCCGATACGGCGTTCGGCGGCGCCGGTGAAAGCGCCGCGTTCGTGTCCGAAGATTTCGCTTTCCATTAACGACTCTGGAATCGCGGAACAGTTGATAGCGACAAAAGGGCCGCCGGCGCGCGGCGAGAGTTTGTGAACCGTGCGGGCCACAATTTCTTTGCCGGAACCCGTTTCGCCAGTAATCAGCACCGACGCCGAACTCGGCGCCGACATCTCCACAATTCGCATCACTTCCTGCATGGGCCTGGAAGCTCCCACCAGGTCGCCGAGCCGCCCGGCTTCGCGCAACTGCCGTTGCAGCACGACGAGTTGCCGCGCGTCGCGCGCTTTGCCCAAAGCACGATCAAGCAATGCGCGCAACACTGGCCCCTTCAGCGGTTTTTCGATGTACCAGAAAGCTCCAGCTTCAATCGCCGCAACGGCGCGTTCTTCGCTTCCCTTTCCGGTGATGATAATCGCCGGAACGTCGGTCAACTCCGTGCCCAACTGGCCAAGGAGATCGAGTCCGTTCATGCCTGGCAATTCCACGTCGGCAATCAGTGTATCCGGCTGGAAGCTGCCAAATTTCGCCAGGGCGTCTTCGGCCGAACCTACACTCAAAACATCGCAGCCCCAGCGCTGCAGCAGTTGCTCGTAGCCCTTGCGGGCGTTCTCCTCGTCTTCCACTATGAGCACGCGGTCCTTGCGTTCACCTGATTCCACCGCGCGCACCGCTGC
>DASSYL010000555.1:0-2424 GCA_035703315.1 Candidatus Acidiferrum sp.
GCTAGCGCAGACGATCGATGACAAGGGCGATCCGCGCGTGGCCAACGACAGCATTTCCGATTTGCTAAAGGCAAAGGCCAAGATTGACGGCATCATTTGTCTGGAAGCTTCGGGCGGTTCGGGAGCGGCGGAAGCGCTGCATCGCGTGGACGCGAAGATTCCCATCGTTGGATTCGACAAGGATCCGGAGACGCTGGACTGGATCGACCGTGGCACGATCACCGCGACGGTTACGCAAAAGCCATACGTGATGGCGTACTACGGGATCAAGTTTGCGGACGATTTGCATCACAACGCCGTGCATGAGTTCAAGGACTGGCGGACAGCCCCCGCTCCGGCCATGCCGACCTGGGTGGATACAGGGACAGTCGTAGTGGACAAGAGCAATGTGAAAGTGTTCCGCGAAGCACTGGCGGCGCACCCGAAGCCGCTGTAAAGCGGAATTTGTTTGAAGCTGGCGTCTTGAGGAAGGAAGGGAGGGGCTTCACGGTAAAGCCCCTCCCCTGTTCGGGGTACTTCGGAGGTTTTACTGCTGTTGAGAACGGTTCGAGGGAAAGGTAGCCGCGAGCCGTTCGCGTGGGCGAGAGTATGTAACTCGAAATGGCGCAACGCCATACCAGCAAACCCTGAGCAGGCATAAAAAAATTACGCATAAGCGGCTCAAGAGATCCCCGGTGAATTTCGGTTTACAAAGACGCGGCGACCGCAAAAACGGTTGACACGTTTTTCGCGCGGGCGTATCAAGAAAAAATCGGCTTGCTGCGTTGTTCCCCACCCTGGTGCGGCGCCGAATCTCACCTGCTTTGGAGGGCTTTTCCATGCCAGTCAGCGCAATTCCTGAAGGATTTCACACCATCACGCCGGGCCTCACCTGCAAAAACGCGGCGGCCGCGATCGATCTTTACAAGAAAGCGTTCGGGGCAACGGAAGTCATGCGGATGCCAAGCCCCGATGGCCGGATCATGCACGCGGAGCTGAAGATCGGAGACTCGCATTTGTTTCTTGCCGATGAGTACGCTGGGATGTCGGCAGCGCCGACGGCCGGGGCCGCGCCGTCGCAGTCTCTCTACCTATATGTAAAAGATGTAGACGCCGCTTACCAGGAAGCGGTGGACGCGGGCTGTACGGGCGTCATGCCGGTTGTGGACATGTTCTGGGGCGACCGGTTCGGAAAAGTGGTTGATCCGTTTGGCCACCACTGGAATATGGCGACGCATACCGAAGATGTCGCTCCCGCAGAAATGGATCGGCGCGCGAAGGAGTGGATGGCGCAAATGGCGCAGAAGTCCCAGGCGGCGGGCAAGGGCTAGTCGCAGGACAAATCTGCCGCGCAGAGGCAGCCACATCGGCCGGCGCCGGTCTTTAGTCTGTGCTCACGCCACGTACGAACTCGGGCCGCCCGAGCGTGTTATGCTCGGGCACGGGGCAAAAGCCGAGGGTTTCATCGCATCCAACTCTCCAGGCCTGTGAAGACTGCTTGCAAAGTCCGGTTCGCCGCTCTTGCATTTTGGGGGATTGGTGTATTTATCGGCGTGGCTGCTAGCCGGAGCTTCGCGCAGGCGCCGGCACAACAAAGCGCGCCGAACGGGGCTTCTAACGCAGCAACCAGCGCTGACAGCGCTACGCGCACGCAAGGTAAAAAACTGGTTCTGAAGGACGGGAACTACCAGCTGGTGCGCGAGTACAAGCGGAACGGCGATCGTGTGAGGTATTTCAGCTCGGAACGCGGGGCGTGGGAAGAAATTCCTGCTGCGATGGTGGACTGGGATGCCACGGCCAAGGCAGAAGCGGCTGCGGCGGCCTCTGACGATGCGTTGCTGAAAAAAGTACGGAAACAGGAAGAGCAACAGGTGAAGGAAACGCCGCTGGATGTGGACGCGAGTTTGCCAGTGGCACCGGGAATTTTTCTGCCTCCAGGTGAAGGGATGTTCGTTGTGGAAGGAAAGTCGGTGACGCCACTGGATCAGGCTGAGGCGCAAATACGAACCGACAAGAAGCAAGTGCTGAAGCAGGTGCTATCGCCGGTGCCGATTGTACCGGGCAAGCGCAACGTGCAACTGGAAGGAGGGAAGGCGATTCGACGAATCAACTCGGAGCGGCCGGAGTTTTACCTACGCGAGGCGCCGCCTGATCCGGACCGAGTTTCGCCGATTCAGACGAGCAGCCGGCCGGGGGAGATGGGGCCGGAAGTCGAGCTGGTGCGACTGAAAGTGAAGGGTGGCAAACGGGAAATCGAATCAATTCGAAGCATGTTCGGTCAACAGGTATCTGAAGAGCGGAACGCGGTGGCTATGCAGAGATGGGATATTGCGAAGGATGTCTTTCGATTTACGCTCGGAGAGGCGCTGCCCGCCGGGGAGTATGCGTTCGTGCAGATCCTGCCTGATGCAATCAATCTGTACGTGTGGGATTTCGGCGTGGACC
>DASSYL010000200.1:0-2265 GCA_035703315.1 Candidatus Acidiferrum sp.
CTGATCGTATCGAACCAGCCCGGGAAAAATCGGTAAACCGGCGGCGTCGGCACTGGTCCAGCCCAAGGGTCGCTGAACACTGTTTTTCTTGAGGTCAAAAATCGCCCCACCGCCCGCCCGCCAGCGCTGGCCACCCTCCTCGGGGAAGGCGGCGTAGAGCTCGTAAAGAATCGAGTGGGTCTTGTCCAGGACAATAACGTGCCGGTCACCGTCGGCCGTCGATCCACCCTCAATCGCTGCGTCGGGCGGGATCGGATAAGGGCCGGGATCGGACTCGCCTGCGATTCGAAAACTGACCGGAACTTTCACCTGATCGCCGGCGACCAGTGTAAATGGGATTCCCAGAGGAGCGCCACGGTACTGCGTGCCAAAATCGGGATGCAGTGGCTTGTCCGTGCCGATGCTGGCAATTAAGGCGCTCGAATTGGGGTCGACCGGCTCGTTGGAGATATCTGTGTTCCATGGATCGTCCAACGGGAATACCTGCAGCGCTTTGAGGCTCTGCGCGTCGGGCAGTCGAAGCACCTCATCTGTTTTCGGAACCTGCACGACAAAAAACGCGCGGTAGAGAAGCGTCGCAATGACAACCAGCGCAAGCGTCACCATCGCCACTTCGATAATGACGAGCTTTCTTGAACGTGTACCGGCGGCTGGCATGCTCTTCCTTCTCTTATGGCGCAGTGGCGTGCAGCGAACTGTTGGTGTTTACCGGCACAACTTCAAAATCACGCGCCTGCTCGACCGTGCCCGTCCACCGGCTCTCGGCGGCCCGGACCAAATTATACATTTCACGTGCGGTGACATAGTGATAGTGAAAATTGCGGTCGCGATTGGCGCGGCGCGCCAGGGATTCGTGGAATCGGACCATCGATTCGCCAAGCAGCACTGGCTGATTTCGCTCGGTTGCGCCGTGGGTGTGCAACTTGACGAAAAACCAGTCCGGCCGGGCCGGCACTTGAACCCGGGCGCGCAGCCAACGATCCACGCGCCGCTCATCCGCAGGCTGGCCTGCTTGAATACAACCATTCTCAATTCGCGGCGCGACGCCCCACTTACGCGAGTCCCAATTCAACAGGAGCGGCCCTTGAATCAGCATCAATGAACGCTCCGGGCGCGGTGCGCTGCCGACGTCCGTCCCTCGATCGTGCGATCGCGGCCGCGATGGGTCGCCGCAGGCGTAATAGATGCTGTTGATTTTGCGCGGCTGCGTTGGACTTGGCGCGGACGGAAAGGTGAAGTCGGCATAGCAACCGGTTTCGCGGAGCACGTCCAATTCGTTGTTCACGCCGCAATGTTTTCCATCCGGGCGGCTGTTGTTCAGCGCCCAGTTGCCGTGAATGAACCCATATACAATTTCGCCCGTTTCGCGGCGGCGAGAGAGAAGCCCATGCCGGGTGGAAAGTATCTGCTTATATTCGAGAAGGAGCCTGCGCAACTCATCGGCCGTTTCGCCGTCATGATGAAGATGTATTTCGACATCTCCATGCCCGCGCTGTCTGAGTTCCGCCAACGCGTCGAGGTGAGTCGGGTCATACATTTCCATCGGATAGAAAAACGTATGCTGTGGAGATCGGCCGTCGGAGTCGCGAAAAGCGCTAAAGAGTTTTGGATACTCCGTCATCCACCGATCGATTCGTGCAGCGGCGGTTTGAGGCGAAGCATCTGAATGACCGGGCTCGAAATGGTCGGCGATGCAAAGAAGCAGATGGACTTGTTCGTTGGGTCGCGGATCGTGACGCTTGGACGCCTGACTCACATAGGGAACAAACCAGCGATGCAGCCCCCGACGGCCAATCGCTAGCCCGACGGCCGCGAGAACGAGCACGAGAATGAAAATCGTTGCACCGAGGATCATCCGGATTCGTTCTCCAAGGACGCTCGAAGTGTCGGATCCCAGACCCCCTGTCGGCTGCGACTCAGCCAGCGCCAAAACCCGGCCAACAGTGCCGCATTCATGCTGACGAACATTGCAGCCAACGTGAGAAATTTCGGAAGCTTGATTCGGCGAGGCGCTACGAGGATGGCACATGCAATCGCATAGAGCACCAATTGCGCCACCAGCGCAGCTCTATAGAACGGGCGGTCCGCGAGCGCGACGCTGCTAACCAGCAGTCCAAGGACGAAAAAGGGGCAAAACCAGCGAAGGATCTTGTGAGAGAAAAACGTAAACGCCACAAACCCCCGCCGCGGGTCCAGCAGCGGCCAGAGAAGTGCGAGGCTCTGAAAATTCCCGGTTCCGATTCGCACTCGACGCCGAAATTCATC
>DASSYL010000230.1:0-8901 GCA_035703315.1 Candidatus Acidiferrum sp.
TGTTTCTGCAAGGCACGCGCGACACTCTCGCCGATCTCGAACTCCTCCGTCCGATCATCAAAAAACTCGGCGATCTCGCGACACTTCACATCATGGAATCCGCGGATCACGGCTTCCACGTCCTCAAGCGCTCCGGCAAGACGGATGCTTCCGCTCTCACCGAACTCGCTCAAATGACGGCCACCTGGGCTGCCAAGTTGAGCCCGTAACCTGTAGGATTTCTCCACATCGCCGCGTGTTCCGATGCTGACTTTGCCGCATTCGTCGCGGAGCCCACTTGATTTGACTCCACTATCGCTCTAGTGTAGTTAAAGTGGGTCGTCGCGCTACTTGGCCCCCAGCCATGCAGTGTACGAAATGCGGATTCGATAATCAGGCCAGCGCAGCTTTGTGTATAAAGTGCGCTACCCCTTTTCCTGGTTCGGACATGACCCTTGCGGGCTCAACCGAAACCACGCCATCTTCTTCGTTCACACAGGCCCCTGCTGCTCCCGCTGCGTCTTCCACTCCGGCAGTCATTGAGCCGGGCAGCGTGATCGGCAACCGTTTTGAAATTTTGCAGCTCCTTGGCGAAGGCGGCATGGGCGCTGTTTACAAAGCCCACGATCGGGAACTCGAACGCGATGTGGCCCTGAAACTTATTCGCTCCGAGCTTGCCCGCAACCCCGAAATTCTCCAGCGCTTCAAGCAGGAGCTGATCCTCGCGCGCCAGGTCACGCACCGCAACGTCATTCGCATTTTCGATCTCGGTCAAGCCGACGGCCACAAGTACATCACCATGGAGTATCTGGAGGGCCGCGACCTGCGCGCCGTCCTGCGCGAAAAAGGCAAACTCCCACCCGAGGAAGCCGCCAAGATCGTTTTGCAAATTTGCCGAGCCCTCGAAGCCGCCCATGCCGAAGGCGTGATTCACCGTGATCTGAAGCCGCAGAACATCATGCTCGACGCCGGTGGCCGCGCTTACGTGATGGATTTCGGCATCGCGCGTTCCGCTCATCTTCCAGGAATGACGCAAACTGGCGCGCTCGTTGGCACGCCCGAGTACATGTCGCCCGAACAAGCCAAGGGTGAAAAACTCGACGAACGCTCCGATCTTTTTTCGCTCGGTGTCATTCTCTACGAATTGCTAATCGGGCAGTCGCCCTACCATTCCGACACCCCGCTGGCCACACTATGGCGCCGCATCCAGGAAAAAGCCAAACCGCTCACCGAAATCGATCCGACGATTCCGAAGCCGCTCAGCGACATCGTTGCCAAGGCGCTCGAAATCGATCCGAAAGATCGTTTTTCCAGCGCAAACGAATTCGCGCAGCATCTCGAATCCTGGCTTGGCATTTCGCCTTCCATGATCGGATCCACCACCTATCAGGCGCTTGTCCCGCCCCAACCAGCGCAAAAACCCATCTGGAAATACACGGCGCTCGGCGCCATTGTGCTGCTCATCGCCTTCGCCGCGCTCGGCTTGCCCAAAAAGTTTTTTCCCGGCTCCGCCAAAACAATAGCTCACGCCCCGGTTGGCGTTCTGGTTGCGGACTTTACCAATCACACCGGCGATCCCGTCTTCGACGACACTCTTGAACCCATGTTCAACGTCGCCCTCGAAGGCGCCAGCTTCATCAATGCTTTCAACCGCGGCAGTGCTCGCAAATTGGCAGCCCAGCTGCCGCATCCTTCCGACAAACTCGATGAGCAGCCGGCTCGCTTGGTAGCGGTCAGTCAGGGTATCGGCGCAGTGATTACCGGCGAACTGAGCCGTCGCGGCGACAAATATAGTCTCTCCGCCACCGCGCTCGACGCGCAAACCGGCAACGTCATCGCCAAGACGGAAGCGACGGCGGCAAACAAAGACGAGGTGCTCCTCACCATTCCCAAACTTGCTGCTCCCATCCGCAAAGCCCTCGGCGACTCGACTTCAGAGTCCGCTCAGCTCCAGGCCGCCGGCGGAGCCTTCACTGCCGCCTCCCTCGAAGCGGTTCACGAATACGGCGTGGCCATGAACCAGCAGTTCGCGGGCAATTTCGAAGCCGCTCTGCAATCTTTTTCGAAAGCGGCGGAACTCGATCCGAATTTCGCCCGCGCATACGCCGGGCAGGCTGCCGTCGCCGGGAATCTCGGCCAATATCAGGACGCTGAAAAATACGCCAAGCTCGCCATGGCCCACGTCGACCGCATGACCGAGCGCGAACGTTTCCGCATTCGCGGGATGTATTACATCCGCACGGAGAACTGGCAGAAGTGCATCGAGGAATATACCGAACTTTTGAAGCAGTATCCCTCGGACAACATTGCGCACAACAATATGGCCGCTTGCTATGCGGGATTGCGCGACATGCCCAAGGCGGTCGAAGAAGCGCGGCGCGCCGTCGAAATCGCTCCGAAAGACTTGCTCGCTCGCAACAATTACTCTCTCTATGCCTGCTACACCGGCGATTTCCAGACTTGCGAGCGCGAGGGCCGGGAAGTGCGCAAGCTGAATCCGTCATCAGAGGACGGTTTTCTGCTACTCGGTTACGCGCAAATCGGCCAGGGCCAACTGGATCAGGCCGCGCAAACCTATCAAGGGTTGCAAAAGCTCGGTCCGCGCGGAGCATCGCTCGCGGCGTCCGCGTTGGCGAACATTGCCATGTATGAAGGGAAGTATCGCGAAGCCCAGAAAATCCTGGAAAGCGCTACAGCCGCCGATCTCGCGGACAAGCAGCCTGACCGTGCAGCGGACAATCTGGCCATGCTTTCCTCAACTGCATCTTCGCGAGGAGACAAGAAGGCGGCCGGTGCTGCCGCACAAAAAGCGTTGGCGAATAGCCAGTCGGAAAAAATCAAATTCCTTGCGGCGCGCGCATTTCTGGAAGCAGGCGACACAGCCAAGGCCCGCCAGCTCGCCACCACGCTTGGCGCGCAGCTTCAGTCCGATCCGCAAGCCTACTCCAAGATAATCTTGGCTGAGGCAGCCCTCAAGGAGCAAGACGCCAGGCAAGCCATCCAATTACTGACGGAGGCGCAAAATCTGGTGGACATCTGGATTGTCCATTTCGATCTTGGCCGCGCCTATCTCGAAGCGGGCGCCTTCGCTGAAGCCGACGGCGAATTCGATCGCTGCATCAAGCGCCGCGGCGAGGTCCTGGAACTGTTCTCCGACGACATGCCCACCTACAGCTACTTGCCGCCGGTCTATTATTTCCAGGGACGCGCTCGCGACGGCCTCAAGAGTTCCGGCGCCGCCGATTCCTACAAGGCCTATTTGGATATCCGCGGTAAAGCGGGTGAAGATCCGCTGCTTCCCGAGGTCCGCGGGCTACTTACCAAATTAAAATGAGGATGGGGCCGGTGAGAACCGGCCCCAATTCCTAGAATCTCACCGTTATCGTTACTGGGGTCGATATGGCGCTTTGTGCGCCCTGTTTGTTGGTGTCCACGATGAAGTAAGTGTACGTCTGGCGGTTTTGCACCATGGTGTCCAGGAACGAAGTTGTTGGTGGCGCTCCTGTCAATGCCGGCACGGTCAGATTGCGGAAGGCCGCACGGTTTGCATAAACGCTGGCGATTGATGTGAACGAGCCTTCTGCGCGCCAGATGCTGTAGCTGCGAATCTGTCCAAACTCCGGCGCGTTCCACGTAAGCAACACGTTGTGGGCGCTCATCTGCGGTTGGTTCAGTGCGGGAGGATCGGCTGTCGCGTTGGCCGTGTCGGTGTCCTGTTCAGTCCCACCGCCGCCTACACGCGTCCCGCCTCCGCCCACCCGGCTCCCGCCACCGCCGACGCGCGTACCGCCGCCGCCAACGCGAGTGCCTCCTCCTCCGACCCTGGTGCCTCCGCCCGAGAAACCAAACGCATCCTCGCGCGCGCCAATCTGTCGCAGGTCCAGGTTCACCACGTCGTTGAAGCCCGCCAATCCGGCCTGTTCGACGGTTCCATCAAAACTAACGTCCTGTGGGCTGGCCGTGTCAAATACCAGATTGTGATTCCAATCGATTTTGGCTGATGGACTGGCTCCGGGAAAAACCGTGCCGTCCACGCGCACCATCTGCGCACCATCCGTAATTGGGGATCCGTCGCAATGGAAGCTTGCAAAGTGGCCGCCAGTGGCTGACTGCAGCTGCAAATCCAGCGCGTTGGGCGGCGCGTACCAGCGTGTAAAGTGCGTAGCCGCTATTCCGGTATACAGGTCAAGTCCAAGCCCGTTTGTTTCACTCAGGCTGCCTTCCAGAAGGCTCGGCATCGTTTGGCCGGAATAGTCGATACCGGCTCCGTCAGGGAAGCCGCGAATTTGGAACAAATAATTCATCGAGCTGATGTACGCCGGGTTGCAGTTCAATCCAAACGTCGCAGGCGCCGGCGGATTATTGCCCTGTCGACCCGCGAGCGCGCCGCTCGTCACAACTCCGTTCGGATAATAGGCGCCGCCGTGCGTCAGGAAGAACGTATGCCCCAGTTCGTGCAGGATCGTTCCGGCTTGGCCCGTCACGGTTCCCACCTGGTTGACGCAATACGCTTGATTCGCGTTAAGAGTTTTTGAAGGATCCGGCTGGCATCCGGCGGCATCATCCGCCGACCACTTGCCAAACGTTACAGTGGAGTCTGCTCCGCCAATATCCGAAAATCCTGAGTCGCTTGTCGGTCCGCCGTACGTTAACGCGAGTTGCGGCTCCGCCGCGAAATTATACGTGCCATTCGGCACGCCAGAAGTCTGAATCGTGAACGTCGTTGTGGATGGGCCCGTATTCCCAGCGGGTATGGACGATGGCGTACTCGAGAACTTGAACGCTCCGTTCAGTTTTGCATTTGCCGCGCGTAGTGCTCCTTCGATCACCACCCGATCGCAGCTGAGCTCAGTGCAGTCCGCGTCGCCGGGTCTCGTTACATAAGGTGGCGACGTAAGGGTCACCGTTCCCACGTTGTTCTGCACCACAATTGAAACCAGCGCCGCCACGCTGCCGCTTATCTGCGTCCCGGCTGCCGGCCAATAGGTCCGCGGAGATCCCAGTGCATGTCCCAACAGAACATAGTGGTAGCTGTCTTTGCGCCCGATTTGAAAATTGCCCAAGCTGGTCTGATCTTGCACAAACTCCACATCGCCCTTCCAGCCCACGGTCGACTCTCCCGGAAACGCGCAAAGCGTCGCCCCATCGGTGCAAACCAGTGCACCTTCGGAAATAGCGTTGCCTCCGGCGTTGGGATAGAGGGCCGAACCTGCGGGTGGCGCTGCGATCGGGTACGAGATGACGTATTGGTCGCCTTGATAGATCCCCGCTCCCAGATCAAAGTGCACCTGGATGCCGCGGTTCTTGAAAGCATCACCCACTTTATCGATGGCCGCCCGCTTTGGCAGATGCGAGTGCAGATAACTTCCCGCCGAACCGTCCAGATTGCTTACATAATCTAACTCGACGAAAAGATCCTTCTGGCCGCTTTTCGCTCCCGGCAAGGCGACCCATTGGCCGTTGTTCACGTCGGTGTAGCCGTTGCTTTTTTTCCATACATCGAGCAATCCGTCGCCGTCGCTGTTCTGCACTGTGGTGCTAAACACAACAGCACCCCAGTTCACGCATCCGCTGTTGGAGCTGGATGGCTGCACGGAAGCTGTCGCCGATGAATCGTTGGCTTTCACGGCGTTCCCGAATGAATTGACGAGCCAGGTGGGGTTGTCCCAAGATCCGCCGCCGCTCAGCGAAAACGTGTTTTGGTTGTACACGCCGGGAAATGGAGGAACGCTGTTTCCATACAGCGAAGGCAAACTTACTCCATTCAGTAAAACGGTTTCGGATTTGTTGGGCTGGCCGTTCCCGACAATGTGAGTAACCTTGGCTATCGGGGAGGCAGAGGCTTGATAGAAACCGACCATCGGCAGCGTCATCATCGACGCTGAGTTGTTCGGAGCCAGCGCTCCGTCATACAGCACAATCGAATTCAGCGGCACTCCGGGTGCCTGCAGGCGGTAAATGATGATCAGACTCGCTCCCAGCGTAAGCGGCACTCCGCCGCCGCCGCTCCCGCTATCCGCCAACTGCACCAGGTAGTTCCCGTTGCCGATGATCTTGCCACTCGCATCCATATTCAGATAGGGCCGCACGTCGGCGCGATAGACGCGCATCGTTTTGGATCCCTGTGCTGAGCCGGAGCAACCGCCCGTGCTCCAGGACGTCGGGGCGTTCGGATTTCCACGGACCGTGCCGGTGATTGCGTAGCCGTTGAAGAAACCATTTTCTCCCGTGGCTGCGCCGGCGTTCGACGACTCGACCGTCTCCCAATACAGGAAGGCGGCGACAACATCCGCTCCGGCTGGCACGGCTGCGGCGTTCGGCTGTGCTGGGTCGGGGATACTAATCTTCCCTTTGGCAAAGCCGGTCGCGTCGCCAAGTCCGCGCAAGCCTACGCCACCGACAACGTAGTCGCCCGTCACAAAATAGTTGTTCGCGAGAGTGAGTCCGTTTGAACTTTGCGCTGAACCGGTATGCGCCATCAGCGACAAGCAACAACACACAAGTATCGCGCTTAGAATTCGGCTGGGGGAATTCATCAAAACCTGCCTCCAAAATTATTGCGAAACCACACCAAGCGGGGCCGAAACCATTCTGCCAGAGAAAATTTCTTCTCAAGAGGAACCTTTATCTTATCGCTGTAATCTGGAGCTAAGTCAAGGTCGTTTAAATCTTTCCCATCAGCCGCTCTAGGAGTTATGGAACTCCTAGGGGTTTTTGGGCTCGTTGTCTGGTTAGAACGCGGCTGCTGACGCTTTCTACGGGCTTCCTTTCGCTGAGTCGCATTCGTAGTGCTTTTCCGATTTTTCATGCACTATATCGCCCGACGGAGGCCCATGTGGCAGAAACCGACTCGTTCGACTTGGTGATCCTTGGCTGTGGTCCGGCCGGCGAAAAAGCCGGTGCGCAAGCCGCTTATTTCGGCAAACGCGTTGCCGTGATTGAGCGCGCAGGCGTTCCCGGCGGCAGCTGCATCAACACCGGTACCGTGCCCAGCAAGACTCTTCGCGAATCCGCTCTCTACTTTTCCGGCCTAACGCAGCGCGGCCTCTACGGCATTGATTACTCACTAAAGGAAAATCTCACCGTTCATGACTTCATGCATCACGAGCGCGAAGTGGTGGAAATGGAGCGCCGCCGCATCCTGAAAAATCTCGAGCTGCACAAAATTGAATTCGTGCAGGGGCAGGCGTCGTTTGAGGACGCACACACCGTCGCGGTGACGGGTGGCGGTGAAACGCGAAAGCTGAGCGGAGAGGTCATCCTGATTGCCACGGGTTCTAAGCCGAACCGGCCCGCGGAAATCTCCTTCGACGACATACATACCTTTGACTCCGACACTTTTCTCGAGATGGATCGAATCCCAAAATCTCTGGCGGTGATTGGCGGCGGGGTCATCGGCTGTGAGTATGCTTCGATTTTCATGGCGCTGGGCGTCAAGGTGACGCTGGTGGACGGGCGCGACCGTTTGCTCCCGTTTCTCGATTCCGAAATTGCTGATGCCCTGCGCGACCGGCTCCAGGAGCTCGGGATGGAGTTCTGGTTCAACGAGCGTCCGGTAAGAGTGGAGAATTCCACTGCGGGAGCGACGCTACATATGAAAAGCGGCAAGAAGCTGGAAGCTGAAGCCGCGCTGTTCGCGGCCGGCCGCCGCGCGGCTGTGGATGGATTGGCCCTAGAAAAAGCCGGTTTGGCCTTGAACGATCGCGGCTACATTCCCGTGGATGAGAATTATCGCACCTCGGTCTCCAACGTCTATGCCGCGGGCGATGTCATCGGATTTCCGGCGCTGGCTTCGACATCGATGGAACAGGGCAGAGTCGCGGTTTGCCACGCTTTCGGGTTCAAGTACAAGCAGCGCGTGGCGTCCATGCTGCCGATGGGGATTTACACCATTCCGGAAATCTCCGCAGCCGGCGAAACCGAAGACTCCTGCAAGGAAAAGAAAATTCCGTTCTGCGTTGGCCGCGCAAGGTACGCGAACAATGCACGGGGGCACATCGCGGGCGATACCTCGGGTTTGCTTAAACTTATTTTTTCACCCGCGGACAAAAAGCTTCTGGGCGTCAGCATTATCGGTGAAAGCGCCACGGAGCTGGTGCACATCGGAATGATGGTCCTCGATAACGGCCTCACCATTGACGAGTTCATCCAGCAAGTTTTCAACTACCCCACGCTCAGCGAAATGTACAAGTACGCGGCGTACGACGGCCTCGGCAACCTGGCCGGCCACAAGTTAAGAGAAGGATGAGCAAGGCCCAATCGCCGAAACGGACGACCGAGTCCGGCTTTATTGCGGGTTAAGCTGATCCTGGGGCACCGCTCCTCCATTTCGTTCAGATCTGGAAGTAGCCGATGAGCCAATTCCCGAACCTATCGCTCATTTTCAGTGAGTTTTTTCAAGCGAGCAGCGGCGTTCGAATTCTTCGGGTCGAGCGACAGGGATTTCTCGTAGTTCTGGACAGCCAGGGCCTTGTCGCCGGATTCCATGTAGGCCTCGCCCAGACTGTCGAACGTGTTCGCGGATTGGGGATGTAATTCCGAATTGAGCTTGAACAGCTGGATCGCGTCGACCCTTTGCTTCTGCCAAAGTAGGTGGTACGCGACGGAGTTCACGGACCCTTCGGAAACTGTTCCGTCCTTGAGGGAGCTCGCGAAGGCCTGAACTGCCGCTGCCACGCCGTTTTCGCGGACGGCTTTGCGAAACTTCATAGCCGCGGAGTCATAGGCATCGTACTTGATCCAGTTGAATGCAGGGGAAGAATCCCCTGTTGCGTCGCGAACGATCGCGGGAGCGATGGCCAGGCCGTTTTCGCTATTGGTGAACAGCAACACCGCCGACTGGCGCGCCGGATTGGCCACCACAAAACATTTGAAGGAACCATTGTCTCCCCAGTGCCAGAGCGAGGTTTCCCGGCCGTTTTT